>JAEDHT010000001.1 GCA_016296885.1 Clostridiaceae bacterium
GGAGGGAGAGAAAAGCAAAAATCCTGCAAAAAAGCAGTTTTTTCTCTCCCTCAGTCTCATTTCACTCGACAGCTCCGAATCTTTATCTTATTTACCCACACAAAATCTCTCAAATACCTTTGCCACTATCTCTTCGCTGGCTCTCTCACCTGTAAGCTGTAACAGCTCTTCCACAGCAAATTCCAACGATACAGTGACTGCATCAAGCGTAAATCCTGATCCCAGTGCGTATTCTGCTTCTTTTAATGCAGAAAGTGCCGCACAGGCTGTGTTTCTTTGTCTTTCGCCTGTAAGTATACCCTCCGACGGGTTAAACGTGCCGGTTTTGAATATTTGATCAAGTGCTTTTATAAGCTCGTTTTTACCCGAAAGATTAACAGCAGATGTATACACAGTGTGGGTTACTTTGCTTCTTATATAATCATCGTCTATATTTTGTTCCAAATCGGTTTTGTTTATGATAGCCACAGAATTGCAGGTGCTGATATCCTCCAGCAACCTCTTATCGTCTTCTGTAAGCTCTGATGAACCATCAAACACAGCTAAGATAAGCTCGCCTGTGGTTATTCTGTCCTTTGCTTTGTCTACGCCTATTTGCTCTATCACGTCTGTGGTGGTGCGTATTCCTGCTGTGTCGGATAGTCTTAATATATAATCTCCCAGCGTGACGGTGTCTTCCACAATGTCACGTGTAGTTCCGGGAATATCTGTCACGATACTTCTCTCGTAGCCCGTTAGCATATTCATCAGGGTGGATTTGCCCACATTCGGTTTGCCTACAATTACGGTATCTATGCCTTCGGTCATAACCTTGCCTGCGTCACATTCTTCTATCATTCTTTGTAATAGTGAGCTTGAGTTTTCTATGGCAGATTTTATTTCATCTTCTTTCACTGCCGGTATTTCATCCTCAGGATAGTCTGCCCATGCAGAAAGATGAGCGCATACTGTGAGAAGCTCTTCTTTTACAGATGCAAGTCTTTTGCTAAGTGTGCCGGAGAGCACGCTGTTGGCTGCTTTTACAGAGTTTTTGTTTTTTGCAGATATTACATTCATTACGGCTTCGGCTTCGAGCAAATTCATCTTACCATTGAGAAAGGCTCTTTTTGTAAATTCGCCCGGTTCTGCCGGAGATGCACCGTTGTCTAATATACTTCTCAACACGGATTTTGTTACATACACCCCGCCTTGACATGATATTTCTACCACGTTTTCGCCGGTATAGCTATGTGGCGCTCTAAACACCAGCATTATTGCCTCCAGCTGGTTGTCATCGTTATCGGTAACATACCCAAATGATGCTGTGTAGCCTGTCATGCTTATTGCTTTTTTATCGCTCACAGATGTGAACACTCTATCTGCTATTTCAAAGGCTTTTTCTCCGCTTATGCGAACTATGCCTACTCCACCCTGCCCTTGTGCTGTGGCAATGGCGGCAATAGTCTTATCCGTCAAGAAAAACATCTCCCCTCACAATAATACATTATACATTATACTACTATTCCTCCTATTTTTCAACTTACTTTTTCTTTCACGAGAAAGAAAAAGTAAGCAAAAAGAAAGCGAATCGGGCATTTAAAAATGATATTTGATGAATTTTGGTGCGAAATCCCTGCCGGCGAGGCCGGCTGGCGAGCAATTCTTTGCAGTCAATCACCTGCCAAGAATTGCTCTTTCGATGCTCGGTGCAGATTTTTGGGCTTTTTTTCGGGCTTTGCTATGTCATTTGTAGCTTTGCGATGTTAACGCGAATTTGCAATTCACGCCCTGGAAATCCGCGTTATCCTAGCTTGCCGTCAGGCAAACAGACTTTATCATTTCAGTTAGTTTGGCGTGAAAGAAAGCCTCCCTCTGACGAGGGAGGTGGCAAAACGAAGTTTTGACGGAGGGAGAGAAAAGCTAGAAATTCTGCAAAAAAGCAGTTTTTCTCTCCCTCAGTCTCGTTTCACTCAACAGGCTCCCCTGTGTAAGGGGAGCTGTCAGCAACGCTGACTGAGGGGTTGTTTTTATGATATATTCACTATACAATCCCTCCGTCTTTTGCTTCGCAAAATCCACCTCCCTTTACACAAGGGAGGCGAGGAAGTTTTGACGGAGGGAGAGAAAAGCTAGAAATTCTGCAAAAAAGCAGTTTTTCTCTCCCTCAGTTTCGCTATCGCTCAACAGCTACCTCGTCAGAGGGAGCCAATTATCATTTGAATGCTTGTCAGACTATTTGACATATCATTTTAGTTAACTTGGTGCGAAATCCCCGTCGCCGAGGGCAACTGTCTTTTTGCAAAGATTGGAATTTAGTACTTTTAATTTGTCGAAAGTTGTGATATAATGTAATACGATTAGAATTTTGTGCAAAAGTGAGGGGTAAATAGCTGATGAAATCTAAATTTTCAGGATTTATAAGATTTTTTAAAAAGAATAAGCTTGCTATAATTTTAATTTCCCTTGCTGTGGTGATGTCGGTGCTTAGCGTGTGCGGAGTGCTGTTCATTATAGAGCGTATGACTGGTAATACAGAGAGCTTTGTGAGTGATACAGCCTCTGAGGGTGAAAAGATAATTTTCAACTATGGCTCACCCGACAATCCAATCTCTGTAGATGTTTTGAGCGATGTGGACACAAACACCCTTAATAACGACAATTTTACCGATATAGATGGGTTAAAATATTATATTGAGAACGGAGAAAAGAAATCTACCATAGGCATAGACGTGTCTGAGTTTCAAGGATATATCGACTGGCAGAGTGTAAGCGAAGCCGGTGTGGAATTTGCTATGATAAGATCAGGCTTTCGTGGTTACACTCAGGGTGGCTTGTTTGAGGATAGCAATGTATACGATAATTTGGTAGGAGCTACAGAGAACGGCATAGAAGTGGGATTATACTTTTTCTCCCAAGCCACCACAGAGCAAGAAGCACGAGAAGAGGCGCTCAACGTGCTTGATATCGCAAAAGAATATAATATCACCTACCCTATTGCATTCGACTGGGAACGCAACGACGAGCAAGACTCACGCACAAAGGATATCACCCCTGCTGAGGTGACATTATTTGCAGATGCCTTTTGCAGTGAGATTGAAAAAAACGGCTACGAATCTATGATTTATTATAATGAGTATTATGGGTATATGCTCTATGACCTCAGCAAGCTGTCTGATTATGGTATGTGGTATGTAGAGTATGACGAATTGCCAGATTTTTACTATGCCTTTGATATGTGGCAATACACCGAGAGTGGCTCAATACCCGGCATAGATGGCACAGTAGATATCAATCTTTATTTTAAAAAGTGAGATAGCTTGCATTTATCAGAAAACTATTTTAGACTAAACAGGAGAAAAACCTGATGATTATTGATATAAATGGTATTAAGACAAATTATATAAAAGAAGGCGATGGAGAAGCTGTGGTGTTGCTTCACGGATGGGGCTCAAACATCAAGCTTTTTACTGGAATTATTAAGCTGTTGTCAAAGAAATACACCGTATATGCACTCGATATGCCTGGTTTTGGCGAGAGTGACGAGCCGAAGGAAGCTTGGAATGTTGATAACTATGTTGATTTTGTGCTTGATTTTTTAAAAAAAATGAACATAAGCTCAGCACATCTTTTAGGACATTCCTTTGGCGGACGTGTGATAATAAAAATGGTTACAAGAAAGCTAGAGGGTTTTAAACCGCTAAAGCTGATGCTTGTTGACAGTGCAGGAATCAAGCCTAAAAAGAGTCTTAAGCAAAAAGCAAAGATTAGGGTTTATAAAATCTCAAAGGGTATTTTTAGCCTTAAGCCTATGAAAAAGCTTTTTCCTAATGCTATAGAGAATATGCGAAAGAAAAACGGCTCTGCAGACTACAACGCCGCATCGCCGATAATGAGAGCTTGCCTTGTAAAAGTAGTAAACGAAGACCTCACCCACCTTTTGTCGCAGATAAAGCAGTCCACTCTGCTTATTTGGGGTGACAAAGACACCGCCACTCCCCTATCTGACGCACAGCTTATGGAAAAGCTGATTCCTGATGCAGGCTTGGTAGTGGTGAAAGGAAGCGGACATTATTCATTTATAGAACAGCCTGTGTTTGTGCATAGGGTTATCGCTTCTTATATGAATTTGGGGGTATAAGTTAATGATATTTTTAGTTTTACTCACACTCTATCTCTTAGGATTTGCAGTGTGTACCACGTTCGCTGTTAGGCGCTATGTGCATATGTTTCAGCTTAATTCTTATAAGCCACACGTCCAGAGAAAATGGTATAAGACCAACGCTAAGGATATTTTGCTCAAAACATTGCCGTCACTTTTGATAATACCAATGTCTGTTTTCCTGCCAAAGGTAGGTGTCACAGCGGCTAGCATATATTTCATTATAATAGCTTATCTCAACAGACGCATAAAAGATAAAAAACCTCTGGTATACACTAAAAGAGTGAAACGGCTTCTCGTTACGATAAATGTGTTGACAATCGGGGCTTGCCTTTGCGCTTCTATACCTGCATATATCGCTTATAACAATTTTGCAGATAAAACATCAGCAAAGCTACTTTTTTCGTGCCTGACAGTGGGATATTATATCCTTCTGCCATATATCATACTTTTGGCGAACCTTATCAACAAGCCGATAGAAAAAGCTATCAACAATAAGTTTATAAAAGAAGCAGAAAATATGATAAAATCTATGCCACAGCTAAAGGTGGTTGGTATTACAGGAAGCTATGGCAAAACCAGCGTAAAATATTATCTCACTACCCTGCTTTCTGCCAAATACAATGTGCTTATGACACCTGAGAGTTATAATACTACTCTGGGAGTTGTACGTACGATCAGAGAACAGCTTAGAGCTACACATGAGATTTTTGTGTGCGAGATGGGCGCACGCAATGTGGGAGATATCAAAGAGATATGCGATATTGTGCATCCTGATTGTGGCATCATCACATCGGTAGGCCCTCAGCACTTGGAGTCTTTTCACACTATTGACAACATAAAAAAGACAAAGTTTGAGCTTGCAGACTCATTGCCTGATGATGGAATAGCTTTTCTCAATGGCAATGACGAAAATATAGCAAGCGTGGGCTATAAAAGAAAGAACATTACATATGGTGTAGAGGCAGGCGACTATCAGGCATACGACCTCTCTCTCTCCTCAAAAGGAACCACATTTAAGATAAAAACACCAACCGGCGAAACAGCGGAATTTACCACAAAGCTTATAGGCAAGCACAATGTGCAAAACGTAGCAGGTGCTATAGCTTGCGCACATACTCTTGGTGTGTCACTGCCACAGCTTGCAGGAGCAGTTCGCCGTCTGCAAGCTGTGGAGCATCGCCTACAGCTTTCTAAGAGAGGAAATATCAATATAATAGATGATGCTTATAACTCTAATCCAAACGGTACCAAGGTGGCATTAGATACACTTAGTATGTTTGATGGAATCAAGGTTATTGTAACACCGGGCATGGTAGAGCTTGGCGACAAACAAGATGAATATAACTACGAGTTTGGCAAAAACTGTGCAGATGTTTGCGATTATATCATCCTTGTGGGCAAAAAGCAGACAGAGAGCATAGCCAAAGGTGTGAGCGATGCAGGGTATGCTTCTGACAAGCTAATAATCTGCGATACTATTGAAGATGCCTTTAAAGAGCTGTATGCTATCAAAACAGACGGCAAAGAGCTAACAGCATTGTTGGAAAACGACTTGCCTGATAATTTCCTTTGATAAACGATTATACATTAATTAGCTTAGGGGTTGATTTATTATGAAAATAAAACTTGCTGTGCTTTTTGGCGGAAGAAGTGTGGAGCATGAAATTTCTATAATTTCTGCTGTGCAAGCCATGGCAAGTCTCAACAAGGATAAATACGATATCATTCCAATTTATATATCAAAAAATAATCAGTTTTACACAGGCGAGTGCTTGTTTGATATAGACAGCTATAAGCAAGACCTCAAAAAGATGATATCTGCCTGTGATAGGGTTATTATTGTGAATGAGGGCGACAGAGCCTATGTGGTAAAATATCCTCAAAAGAGATTTAGAAACAATGTGATAGACTATATAGACGTGGCAATGCCAATAGTGCATGGCACAAATGTAGAAGACGGCACTTTGCAGGGATTTTTGCAGATGCACAATATCCCGTATGTTGGCTGTGATGTAATGTCATCAGCAGTTGGCATGGATAAATATGTGATGAAAACTGTGCTAAAGGATAATGGTATCCCTGTGCTTGATTGCAAGGTTTACACATCATTTGACTATAACAATGCACCTGAAAAGATGGTGAGCGATGTGGAGGGAGCCTTTGAATATCCTGTTATCGTAAAGCCGATCAATTTGGGCTCAAGCGTTGGTATAAAAAAGGCATCAAATAGAGAACAGCTCGAAGAAGCACTGGAGCTTGGTTTTAGCTTTTCCACAAAGGTGCTAATAGAGCCATGCGTAGTAGACCTTCGAGAGATAAATTGTGCTGTGCTTGGCGATAGCGAAAGTGCACAGGCAAGCGAATGTGAAGAGCCTCTCAACGGCGATGAAATACTAAGCTATGAAGACAAATATATGGGAAGCCCATCAAGCAAGGGTATGAGCGGACTAAGCCGTCAGTTGCCTGCTAAAATTACGCCACAGCAGAGAGAGCAAATTAGAGAAATGGCTGTGAAAACATTCAAATGCTTGGGTTGCAGTGGTGTTTCTCGAATCGACTTTATGATGGACACAAAAGAAGATAAGATTTATGTAAATGAGATAAACACAATTCCCGGTTCGTTGTCGTTTTACCTTTGGGAGGTGCTCGGCATGAGCTACGAGAAGCTTTTGGACGAGATGGTGTCTTTGGCACTTAAAAGAGACAGAGAGCTTAAAACTCTTCACTTTAGCTTCGAAACAAACGTGCTTTCGGGTGTTAGTCTTTCGGGAGCAAAGGGCGCAAAGGGCAGTAAGATGTGATGGACTTTCGTTTAAGTCTAAGGTAGGTTGTAAAAAATGGATAAGCTTTGTTCCAAAATGAGAGCAGCGATAGATAAATACAATATGATAGAGCAGGGCGACATAATTGGTGTGGGCGTTTCCGGCGGAAAGGACTCACTTGCCTTGCTGTGTTGTATGGCAAACATCAGGCGATATTATCCTAAGAGCTTTGAGCTGATAGCCATCACCGCAGACCCATGCAACGATGGAGAAAACACAGATTTTTCAGAGGTGGAAGAGCTGTGCCGCAGGCTTGAAATCAAATATATCATCAAGCGTACTCAGCTGGGCGATATCATTTTTAAAGAAAGAAAAGAAAAAAATCCCTGCTCGCTATGCGCAAGAATGAGACGAGGTATATTGCACAAAATAGCTAAGGAGAATGGTTGCAACAAGCTCGCTCTGGGGCATCATGGAGATGATGCTGTGCAAACCTTTATGATGAATCTTTTTGATTCAGGGTCTATAGGGTGCTTTTCGCCAAAGTCATATTTGTCCAATAGAGATTTGTGGCTTATCAGACCGATGGTTTTTCTCAGCGAGAGGGAAATCAGAAATATGGTGAATAAATACAAGTTGCCGGTGGTAAAAAGTAACTGCCCTGCTGATGGCAACACCGAGCGCAAAGCCATGGCAGAGCTGATATCGGGTTTAGAAGAAAAATATCCTGATATTAAGGCTAAGATAATGGGTGCCATGGAGCGTGGCAATATAAATGGGTGGCAGTAATGAAATACGTTTTTAAAATAAAGGGAGGTGCAGGTCAATGATAAATATGATAAAAAATATTGATGATTATATTGTGGATAATATGCCTAAGATTCACACAAAAGGACTCATAATCACAATGAGAATTTTCACACAGCTTGGCAATCAAGCTAAGGTGTGGTTTGCTATGTGTATACCACTGCTCATAATAAAAAGCACCAGGTTGCTGGCTTGCACTATTTTGCTTGCAATGCTTATCACAGTTATCACAGGTGAGGGCATTATAAAGCATTGTGTGTGTCGAGTTAGACCATGCAGTGCCATTGAAGAAGAAAAACACGTGGTAAAAAAACCAACTACTATATATTCGTTCCCATCGGGACATTCAGCATCATCATTTACAGTATGCACAGTTCTTATTATGAACAGGATGTGGCCGCTTGCGATACCTGCGGTTATAATAGGGCTTTTGATAGCTTTTTCAAGGCTCTATCTGCTGGTGCATTATCTCACAGATGTTATTGTGGGTATTATTCTGGGTGTGCTGTGCGGATTTTTCTCGGTGCAGATTATGGACTATGTCGTAACGCATTATTTTAGCTGATGTATAGCAAAAGATATTAAAAGATAAGGAGGCAGGAGCTGTCGCATTAAGGTTAATATGCACAAATAAGCGAGCTTGTTATCAATAATCGGCTCCCTCTGACGAGGGAGCCTATCAAGTGAAACGAGACTGAGGGAGAGAAAAAACTGCTTTTTGCAGAATTTTTAGCTTTTCTCTCCCTCCGTCAAAACTTCCTCAGCCTCCCTTGTGTAAAGGGAGGTGGATTTTGCGAAGCAAAAGACGGAGGGATTGTATAGTAAATATATCATAAAAACAACCCCTCAGTCAGCGTTGCTGACAGCTCCCCTTTCACAGGGGAGCCTGTCGAGTGTAACGAGACTGAGGGAGAGAAAATATTGATTTTTTGCAGAATTTTTATCTTTTCTCTCCCTCCGTCAAAACTTCCTCAGCCTCCCTTGTGTAAAGGGAGGTGGATTTTGCGAAGCAAAAGACGGAGGGATTGTATAGTGAATATATCATAAAAACAACCCCTCAGTCAGCGTTGCTGCACCTCCCTCATCAGAGGGAGGCGCAAATTGTGCAAATGACTCTATTGCAACAGCCCCGAAAAAAATAATATGTGTGGTATATGCGGATTTACAGGGCAGATAGTTGACCGTGACAATATAATAAAAAATATGACAGATGTCATCACTCACAGAGGTCCTGACAGCGAGGGCTTTTATAGGGATGACAAGATTTCTATGGGATTTCGCAGACTTAGCATTATCGACCTTGATGCGGGCCATCAGCCGATATATAATGAGGACAAGTCTTTGGTGCTTACCTTTAACGGCGAAATTTATAACTACAAAGAGCTGAGAGAAGAGCTTATCAAATGCGGTCACAGCTTTTACACAGAGACCGACAGCGAGGTGCTTATCCATGGCTACGAGGAGTGGCACGAGGATATGCTTACTAAGCTTCGAGGTATGTTTGGCTTTGCTATATATAATAAGAAAGACGATTCTGTGTTTATCGCAAGAGATTTCTTTGGCATAAAGCCAATGCATTATACTATTTGTGGCGATAACTTTGTTTATGCATCAGAGATCAAGAGTATTTTGGAATTTCCGGGATATAAAAAAGAGTTTAACGAAAGTATGCTCGACAAATATCTCTCGTTCCAGTATGCTGTGCCACCAGAAACTTTCTTTAAAGATGTTTTTTGCCTGTTGCCTGGTCATTACCTTTTATATAAGGATGGAAAAGTGGATATCACACGCTATTTTGAAGCAAGGTTTAATCCTGACAACAATATGACCGAGGAAGAAGCCATAGATAAAATCGAAAAGGTTTTCGAAAACAGCGTGAACGCTCATAAAATAAGTGATGTTGAGGTAGGCTGTTTCTTATCAAGCGGTGTAGACTCCAGCTATGTGTCCACTTATTTTGCAGACCAGAAAACCTTTACAGTTGGCTTTGACTTTGGTGAGAAATACAATGAGATAAGCTGGGCGCAGGATCTCTCTAAGGAAATTGGAGTGGATCATAAATATAAGCTGATTTCATCAGAAGAATTTTGGGGCAGTATCGAAAAGGTGCAATATCATATGGATCAGCCTTTGGCAGACCCATCATGCATAGCGCTCTACTTTGTGTCTAAGCTTGCAAGCGAATATGTCAAGGTTGTGCTTTCGGGCGAAGGTGCAGACGAGCTTTTCGGAGGCTATACTATATATAATGAACCTCACGTGTTCAAAATGTACCAAAAGATATTGCCATATAAGCTGAGAATGTGGCTCTACAAGCTTGCAAAGCGTATGCCAAATATAAAAGGCAGAGGCTACATAATGCGTGGCGCAAGACCTACCGAAGAAAAATTCATCGGCAACGCCTTTATGTATGACTATGAGCAGAAAAAAGAAATTCTCAAAAATCCATCAATAGCCACAAAGCCACAAGACCTCTGCAAAAAGTATTATGAGCGTGTGAAAGGCTATGACGACGAAACCAAGATGCAGTATCTTGATATCAACCTGTGGATGGTGGGCGATATCTTGCTTAAGGCAGACAGAATGAGCATGGCAAACTCACTGGAGCTTAGAGTTCCTTTCCTCGACAAAGAGGTGTTCAACATAGCTTCTACTATCCCCACCCGCCTGCGTGTGAACAAAAAGAACACAAAATATGCCATGCGTATGGCTGCTATGCGTCATCTGCCACAGCGCACAGCTCAAAAAGAAAAGCTTGGCTTCCCTGTGCCTACCAGAGTATGGCTCAGAGATGAAAAGTACTATAACGTCGTAAAAGAAAGATTTCAGAGCGAAACTGCAAAGAAATTCTTCAATACAGATGAGATTATCAAATTTTTAGATGAGCATTATTCAGGAAAAGAAGACAACAGCCGTAAGGTTTGGACAGTTTTCATTTTCATAGTGTGGTATGATCTCTATTTTGGAAAAAAATAAGCTAATTATTTTGTAGCTGATACTATAGGTGCAAAACAAAGTTTTGACGGAGGGAGAGAAAAGATAAAAATTCTGCAAAAAATCAATATTTTCTCTCCCTCAGTCTCGTTACACTCGACAGGCTCCCCTGTGAAAGGGGAGCTGTCAGCAACGCTGACTGAGGGGTTGATTTTGTGATATATTTACTATACAATCCCTCCGTCTTTTGCTTCGCAAAATCCACCTCCCTTTACACAAGGGAGGCTGAGGAAGTTTTGACGGAGGGAGAGAAAAGATAAAAATTCTGCAAAAAATCAATATTTTCTCTCCTTCAGTCTTGTTTCACTCGACAGCTTCCTCGCCAGAGGGAGCTGTTTTTTATAAAAAAAAGATTACAACATAACATTACCTCAACTACATCTAGTGAGTAATTATTTTTTTGCTGACTACATATTGTTACTATTGAAATTGTATAAAAATAATGCGGTAAATTTGGGAAAAATCACATTTTTATTGTTGACACACCGCCCTTAATCTGCTAAAATATTATCAATAATAGTATAGCTATATTAAGCTGTTCTAATAATCATTATTTCAATTGGGGGCAATAATATGAAGGTATTAAAGAAAGTACTTTCCGTTTTAGTAGTGGCTTCTATAGTATTTGGAAGCGCACTCAGCTGTCCTGTGGGAGCAATCGCCACAGATGTTTCTGCACAGGCAGTAGATCAAATTTTAGATCTATCGGAAAACCCAAACACTTCATCTTCTCAGGATGATAGCATCCTCGATATTAGCGGCGATGGTGCAGAGGGTAGCTCTGCGTCTTCAAATGCCGACGCTCAAGGAGAGGAGGATGCACAGCTTAGCGATGCAGCTGACGTAGAAAAGGTTGATAATCCGCATAGCGGAGAGTTTTACATACAGGCTCGTGTTGAGGAAAGTGGTGGTAAAATACTAACTCCTTTGCCATCGGGCTGGTCAGCAGGATCATATGAAGATTATGCTAGCAAGACGGTTGCAACAGGCAGTACCTATGGAGAACTTCCGACTCCATCATATTTTGACGGTGATTTTGTGGATTGGCAATTAGCAGAGCCAGTGAAAAAATATGAAAGATTTATGTCTGATAAAGTTGTAACATTAGATAGATCCTATATGTACACAGATAAAATCAGTATTCATCTTGAAGCATATATGGATAACTGGGCAGATTTTGCCTCAGAACAAATGAGATTAATATCTTGTACACAATCAGGCGGTTTTAATATTCAACCAACAGGCGATGGCAAATTTGTTGTTTATATGAAAATAGGTAGCGGTGACTACACGACGATTACATCAACTATGAAGTGTAATCAAGTTAGCCCGGGATGGCACTCATTTGATGTAGTGTATACTGGTTCGACGCTGAATTTCTATATAGATGATGTAGAACAAGCTAGTAAGAACGTATCAGGAGCAATTACATATCACGCTAGCAATGCAATATTTATCGGCTCAGAAGCCGGTGCAAATACAACCACACCTGAAGGTAATTACTTTAGAGGTGCTATAAGAAATGTAATTATTGCAAATCTTGACACACCCACAACAGTTAGAAGTGATACAATTGTAACTAAAACATCATTTCACTCTATTTATGCAACATGGACACCAAAAAGAAATATTGTTACTGTTGATGTAACTTATGGTGCTTTATGGGACGGTAACTTGCTGTTTCCAAAGGATTCATCTTTAATTAAAGATTATGAAGGCAGTAGCATAACCTCCACTGTATCATGCACAGATGTGGACTTATACAATGTTTCTATTACAGCTAATAATCCATCAAAAAATGGTGAACAATTTGGCTATACTCAGCTTGTAGCATATTTGGAAAGTGGAAAATCGTATACATTCTCGGCTACTTCAGATAAATATTCATCAGATTACTCTGGGATTTATATGATGTGGACATCCGAGTCTGATTTAGATGCAACACCTTCTACAAGTGATTTACTCGGCGAGTGGAAATTCTGGGGCACTCCAAGTATATCTGAAACATTTACTTGTCAAAAGACAGGTTATTATACTCTTAGACTTGACAATAACAATCCAAGTGTCGTAGGAGCTACAATTAATTATACAAACTTAAAGTTGGTAGAGAATCAACCGGGTACTACAAAGAAATTTGGTATGTATCCAGAAAGCACACGTACATTCAAGCCGGCTACACTTGAAGGTTATACATACTTACAATGGATCAGGACAGAAAGCGGAAATCCTGCTTATACTGAAATCTCAAACGATTCAAACGGATTAGTATTTTCTAATTGTACAAAGGATTGTTCAATTAGAACGTCGTGGCAGGGTAACGAATATACAATAACCCTCGATAATCAAAATGCAACAACACCCGGTACAACATCATTTGTAGCTAGATTTGGTAACAATTTGACCACTATTACAGTACCAACAAAAGTTGGTTACACATTTGGGGGCTATTTTACACAAACAAATGGTAACGGTAAACAGTATTTTTCAGCTAAAGGAACAAGCTCACTCCAGTGGGACATAGCTTCTGACTCTACCCTCTATGCAAAGTGGACAGTAAACACTATCACCATTAATTATCACGAAAACGGCGGTACCACAGCTACCAGAGGACAAGTAGAAGGAGACGATGGAAGTATAAATTATACTACAACCTCATGGAACGCTAATGACTATGGTTCTAGTGGTGTAATGTTTAACACAACCCCTCCTACCGGCTACACAGCAACAGGCAACTATCTTGTAGGCAAAGCAGATTCCACTACAAAGATTGGTATGAATGAAGAAATGTCTGCTATAGAACTTGCTACAAAGGCTGGTAAGGCAGAGGCATTTAAAACAGGTAACATAACTGTAGACTTATATGCAGAGTGGGTATCAAACGCATTTACCCTCACAGCTAATGCAAACAGCGGTTCTATCAGCTCCACAACAGGATGGATCGGCACAGGCGCAACTGCCACAAAGTCAGTTAACGCCGGATCAGCTTATGGCACATTGCCAACAGCAACTCGCACAGGCTATACACTAAAGGGTTGGTACACAGCAGCATCCGGTGGCACAGCAGTAAGCACAACCACAACAATGGGTACTGCAAACGCAACAATCTATGCCCAGTGGACACCAAACACCTACACCCTCACAGCTAATGCAAACAGCGGTTCTATCAGCTCCACAACAGGCTGGACCGGCACAGGCGCAACTGCTACAAAGTCAATTACCTACGGTTCAACTTACGGCACATTGCCAACAGTATCACGCACAGGTTATACACTTACAGGATGGCTTGGAAAGCCCAACCTGTTTGATATGAATCAAACAGCTATATATCCGGGTTACTATATAGATGTTAACGGTAACAAAGTGGTTAATGCAGAATTTTCTGTTTATAAGATTAATGTTAGTCCTAATACACAATATACACTTGTAAATAGTGGTATGTCAGGGACTCCTTCATATGTAATATACAACTCAAGTAATCAGAAGGTAGCAGGAGAAGCCTACAACAGCAGAGGAACAATTACATTCACAACACCAGCAACTGCATCGTATGTTTATGTCTCTGTTGTTACATTAGCTGGTAACTACAGATATGACAAGGATAAATTTAGGCTTGAAAGATCAGATATGACAGGTAGCTTTGCTGTAACATCTAGCACTACAGTTAGTAAAGCATACAGCCATCAAATAGTAGCCCAGTGGACAATAAACAAATCATCTGTCACTGCATATGCTATGCGTGTTGTAGGCTCAAACATAGTAAATGATGCGGTAGGCGGTAAAGTAAACGTAGGTGATTCTTCCGCTACTTATGGTGCAACCTCAACCTACACCTGCAATTACAATAATGTATATACAGTAAGAGCATTGGCTTTAACAGGTTATAAATTTGATGGATGGTATAGAGATTCAGCACTCACAACTGAGGCAACTGATTATGTGTACGAACAAGGCGGATTGTACGAAAACACCTATTATTATAGAAGGTTTTATAAGCAAGATAAAAGTGAAACAATCTATGCTAAGTTCACACCAATTACTTATACAGTAGCTTATAATGGCAATGGTGCTACAGGTGGATCTACAGCATCTTCAACACATACCTATAATGTTGCAAAAGCTCTCACAACTAACGGCTTCACAAGAACAGGCTACACCTTTGCCGGATGGAACACAAAAGCCGACGGCACAGGCACAAACTACACTAACGGCCAGAGCGTAACAAACCTTTCTAGCACACAGGGCGCTACGATTACACTCTATGCAAAGTGGTCACAAGGTAGCTACACCCTAACTATCGATCCTGATGGTGGTACATACGATGGAAAAACAACAAATACCACTGTTAACCAAAATTATGGCACCACCTATAACTTCAAGGCAGACCCAACAAAAACAGGTTATGCCTTCACAGGATGGACTAAGGTTTCAGGACCGGGTACTTTTGGAACATCAGCAGGAAGCAATACAAATGTATCTGCTTCAATAAAATCAGATTCAACCTACGGTGATTACACCCAGTTCAAGTGGTTGTCACATACTAATACAAGTTGGGGTACTTTGGCATATTTAGCTTCACTCACTCTTGATACAACCCACCAATATCAGCTTTCTTTCTGGGGTAAAACTGAGGTACGCACGGGTGGATCCGTTCAATTAAGTTTTAGACAATCCAGCGATGTCTCGGTAAAAGGAGCTATTTATCCAAATGCTACTTCATGGACAAAGTATAGTTCAACCTTTACTCCTACATCTGGGGCAGGTGCTATTGTACTACACTATAATTCCGCAATAACAGCCTCTACTCTTGATATTAAGGATCTTGTTCTAAAAGACGTTACAACAGGTGAGATAGTTTATACAACAAACAAATTCACATTTGGTGAAGGCGATGCCTTAGTAAAAGCAACATGGACACCAAACATCTATAAAGTTACACTTGACAATCAAAGTGCAACCACAGCCGGCACAGCAGCATATTGGTACAAATACAATACTGTTATTGATGGTGTATACTATTACACAAATTCAGGATGTACAACAGCACTTGTAAACTCACAAATAACCCCACCAACCAAAACCGGTTATACATTTGGCGGTTATTGGACAGGAAAAAATGGCACTGGCACAAGATATGTAGATTCAAACGGTACATGTATTAACGCTAGATACCAGGTTGCAGGTGATGTTACCCTCTATGCCCAGTGGACACCAAAGAATATTCATATCACGCTTAACAAAAACGGCGGAACAGGCGGAACGGATGAATTTTGGTTTAAGTATAACAGCCTCAATGAGAGTGATGACTATACAATCTATAGCGATAGTGGATGTAACACTGTCCTCGATGCAGATGGATTTATAGATGCACCAACAAAAACAGGATATGTGTGCAATGGCTATAAAAAAGACGGCACAACATATATTAGCCACAATGGTATATGTGAAGATGAGATGTATGAATTTACAACTGAAACCACACTAATAGCAGATTGGACTCCAATTGGTTATACAGTATATTACAATAGCAACGGATCAGGAGTAGAAGGCGATACAGCAAATTCAGTCCACACTTATGATGTAGCTAAGGAACTTACACCTAATGGTTACACAAGACCTGGCTATAGATTTGTAAATTGGAACACCTCCCCAGATGGCACAGGCACAAGCTACACCAACGGCCAGAGCGTAATAAACCTTACTACAACAAATGGTGGCAGAGTTCATCTCTATGCCCAGTGGACACCAAATGTATATAGAATAGGCCTTGATAAGGCAGGCGGTTCAGGCGGACTTATTGCAATCTTCGAGAAATACGGCGTTGGCTACTATCAGGACAGCGAAACAAGCATACCATTTACAACTACTACTTCTATTAGCCGACCAACAAAACTAGGTTACACATTTGGCGGTTACTATACCGGAGAAAACGGCACAGGCACACAGTATGTAACAGCTGATGGTAAGCTTGCAAGTGGTGTTTCAAATACTGACTTCACAGAAGACAGCACCCTCTATGCTAAGTGGACACCAACAGTATATACAATAACTCTTAATAAGGCAGGCGGTTCAGGCGGACTTGTTGCTATATTCGAGAAATACGGCGTTGGCTACTATCAGGACAGCGAAACAAGCATACCATTTACAACTACTACTTCTATTAGCCGACCAACAAAACTAGGTTACACATTTGGCGGTTACTATACCGGAGAAAACGGCACAGGCACACAGTATGTAACAGCTGATGGTAAGCTTGCAAGTGGTGTTTCAAATACTGACTTCACAGAAGACAGCACCCTCTATGCTAAGTGGACACCAACAGTATATACAATAACTCTTAATAAGGCAGGCGGTTCAGGCGGACTTGTTTCTATCTTTGAGAAATACGGCGTTGGCTACTATCAGGACAGCAAAACAAGCATACCATTTACAACTACTACTTCTATTAGCCGACCAACAAAACCTGGTTACACATTTGGCGGTTACTATACCGGAGAAGACGGCACAGGAACACAGTATGTAACAGCTGATGGTAAGCTTGCAAGTGGCGTTTCAAATACTGACTTCACAGAAGACAGCACCCTCTATGCTAAGTGGACCCTGATTAATTACACAATCACATATAATCTTAATGATGGTACAGTAGCTACAGCTAACCCAACAAGCTACAACGCAGAAACACCAACATTTACACTAGTTAACCCAACAAAACCAGGTTATACATTTACAGGTTGGACAGGAACCAACGGCACAACACCTCAATTAACTGTTACTATAGAAAAGGGAAGCACAGGCGACAGAGAATACACAGCTAACTGGACTATAGCAACATATGATGTTCTCTTTAGAGATAGCGCAGATGGCACATCAGTTGTATATTACATGAACACAGCCAACAGCACACTCACAAAGATTGAGGATAAGCTTGATATTCCTGCAGGAACACCAACAAACCTTGCAACTGAGGTTTATAATGCCAACAATATGTATCCTGAGAAGAAGGACTATGTATTCACAGGTTGGTATAAGGATGAAGAATGTAAAGATGCATATGGTGCTAACCAGTCAGTTACAGAAGCTGATCACAATGGCGATGACGAAAGAACAGTTATCCTCTATGCAGGTTGGAGAAAGATTGAGAACAACCTCACATTAAGCTCTAAGGATCCGGCTTACGGCAACGAAAACGATGACGTGAAGATCACAGGACAGAGCGAATTTGAGATGTATGGTGTTCAGGTTCGTACAACAGGCAAAGAGTATGACGAAAACGGAAATCTCATTCCTGAATCTGACAACGGTATGCGTTTCTGCATCAGAGTATCAGATGCACTTCTCAATGATTTGAGAGCGTTGGACGACAGAAACAACACAGAATACAGTGTAAAACACGCTATGTATGGCTTTGTAACAGCTAATGCTGATATGATGACTGCATACGGTGCAACTAATAAGATGATTACATCCACACAGCCAATCACAGGCTCATATTGCTTCAAGAAGACAAACAGTATGCGTAACTTCTTACAAGCAAATGATTACACTGTATACACAGCAGTTGTAACAGGCTATAATTCAAGCGTTACATCAAACTTTAAGAGTAAGATGGAAACCAACATAGCAATCAGACCATTTATCGAATATTATGATGCAAACGGTACAATGCGTACTTACTATCAGACAGATAGCTATTCCTACGATAACGCTAAGAAGAGCTTGACAATCGGTGGCGCATATTACGCTAACCTCAAGAAAGTTTCTGAGAGCATATTTGTAGAGTCAAATGCAAAAGATACAGTTAAGAAGAACCTCTTCTCATTGTATCTCAAGCCATACTATAACTTGGGTGGCACAAGTGGCTATGCAAATGCAACAAGCATTACTTCCTATCTCTCCGATTGGGAAACATGCCTCAGCTACCTTCAGAGCTGTAAGTAATTCATACTAAAGCAAAATAATTATTTGATATGAAGAATCCCCTACAGAGTAAAATCTGTAGGGGTTTTCTTACACAAAAAAAGACCTTGCAGATTTTACTCTACAAGGTCAAGTTTTATTGTATTTTTGCTATTGGGTTTTGCCCCAAATCAAATCTGTAATATTAATTATTTGCTCTTGATAGTGCCTGAGTCGCAACGCACAATAACAAATTATGATAACTTATTCAAATCTATCAAATATTTGGCAGGCTTACAATTTTCTTCTAACAATAAGCCTATTTCCCTTAATTTTGCCAAGCGTTTATTTACTGTTGATTCGCTAATATTTAATTCGGAACCTAGTTGTTTTTTTGTAATTCCTTCATTAGAAAACAATGAAGCTTGGATTAAAACAAAAGAAAACGATTTTAAATCTTCAGACATATTTTTATTGTTTTCGAGAACATCTGAAAACTTTAACAGTAAATTGTATCTCTTTTCAAGAGCGTCATATAAATTTTCAAAAGATTCAAGAATGATATTAAGAAACATAATTATAAAAGGAGTTAAATCTCCCAAATTTTTTTCGTTATTACATTCCTTAAAGGCAGCATAATATTCTTTTAAATGAGCTTTAATAGTATAAGAAAGTCTAAAACCAATTAAAGAATCAAACTCTTTTGAAAGCAAGTAACTGCTTATAAAACGAGAAGTTCTTCCGTTGCCATCATAAAATGGATGAATATATCCAAAAAGATAATGAAAAATTGAAATTCTGATTAATACGGGGATTTCTTCCTTGCTTAAAATGTTAAGGGCTTGTTCCATAAGCTGAATGATTTTTGCTTCAGGATATACTCCTTGATGTATTACTTTTTGAGTTGATGTCGTAATCTCTGCCATATCTTTTCTAAATATTTCACCATCAGGAACATTGTCTATGCAATCTTCGGCAACCTCTTTTAAAACCAAATCATCATAAATTTCTCTTATATCGGTTGACGTATTCAATGCAAACTCGGTACCATTAATTAACATTTGGTATTTTTTCAGTAATCCGTAGAAACGCTTTTTTTTCGCTTTACTGTCCATTTCGTTCAGTACGGCAGCAAGCTCTTTCCTTGTGCTATAAACGCCCTCAATATCATTGGTAAGTTTAATTTCATCAATTAAGCATTTGTTGGCGAATTGAATTAGAGCTACATTAGGAAGTCTGCTACTAATGTGAGATATGTTTTTATCTAGTTGCATTATCTGCATACTGATCTTGTGTATTTCCGGGCATAAACAATAAAAAGCTTTATTATTTCCGATTTTTAGAGGTAAGATGTAAGTTGACTCCGACGTAATTCTCTTTTCATACAAGGCATTGTATTCATTTTTATCTTTGTAAAACAGGTGAGATAATAAAATATAACTCATAATAGTTATCCTCCGCTAAAAATAATAGATGCATCAGTTATTAAAACACCAATCTAGTTAAAATCGCAACTTTTAACCAGATTGGTTACATTTTAGCATTTTAATCATGTTTTGTCAATTCTGTTATACTGATATTTTAGTATTATTTTGTATAAAATATTCATTTTTAATGGTTTTAAACAAGTAAAATTCTGCCCCAATTTTTTAAGTGAATTATTTCATTATTTATTTTAGATTAACTCTCAACACCATTTTTTGAAATAATAAAAATGCTTTAATTGAAAATCTTACGCATAAAAAAAGACCTTGCAGATTTTACTCTACAAGGTTAATTTTTCTATTGTATTTTTGCTATTGGGTTTGCCCCAAATCAAAATATTTATCACGGCAAAAATCATTTTGTAAAAAATTCTTGCCCCAGCAAACGCTCCTACTTTGAGGGGTTGCAAAATCAAAATAACAATAAAACTTTAATTTTATTATCAAAAATGCCGTATTTTCAAGGTTTTTCGCCATGTCGCAAAAAAATAAGACCCTGTGAGCCGTAATGACTCACAAGGTCTATTCTTTAGTTTAGCACAAATTTTTTGTAAAAATCGGTTTGTACCTTAACAATATTGTTATTAATTATTTGCTCTTGATAGCTGCCTGAGCTGCTGCAAGTCTTGCGATCGGCACTCTGAATGGTGAGCATGATACATAGTCAAGACCAATAGCATGGCAGAACTCTACAGATGTAGGATCGCCGCCGTGCTCACCACAGATACCAATGTGGAGATTTGGATTAACTGGCTTACCAAGCTTGATAGCCATATCCATGAGCTTGCCTACGCCTGTCTGGTCGAGCTTTGCAAATGGATCGTTCTCATAGATCTTTGTGTCATAATAAGCATTGAGGAACTTACCAGCGTCATCTCTGGAGAAGCCGAATGCCATCTGTGTGAGGTCGTTAGTACCGAAGCAGAAGAAGTCAGCTTCCTTAGCGATATCATCAGCTGTGAGGGCTGCTCTTGGGATTTCGATCATTGTACCTACTTCGTACTTGATGTCGGAGTTAGCAGCTGCGATAACCTCGTCTGCTGTCTCTACAACTACCTTCTTAATGAACTTAAGCTCTTTTACATCGCCAACGAGAGGAATCATGATTTCCGGAGCTACGTTCCAGTCTGGGTGATTCTTCTTAACGTTGATAGCAGCCTTAATGATAGCTCTTGTCTGCATCTTTGCAATTTCAGGATATGTTACTGCAAGACGGCAGCCACGGTGACCCATCATTGGGTTGAACTCGTGCAATGAAGAGATGATAGCCTTAATTGTATCTACAGACTTGCCCTGTGCATCTGCAAGAGCCTTGATGTCTGCTTCTTCAGTTGGAACGAACTCGTGAAGTGGAGGATCGAGGAATCTGATTGTAACTGGGTTGCCTTCGAGTGCCTCATAAAGTGCCTCAAAGTCGCCCTGCTGCATTGGCTCGATCTTAGCAAGTGCTGCTTCTCTCTCTTCGAGTGTGTCTGAGCAGATCATCTCTCTGAAAGCAGCAATTCTTGATGCTTCGAAGAACATATGCTCTGTACGGCAAAGGCCTATACCCTCTGCGCCAAGCTCTCTTGCCTTTTTAGCATCTGCTGGAGTATCAGCGTTTGTTCTAACCTTAAGTGTTCTATATTTGTCAGCCCATGCCATGATTCTGCCGAACTCGCCGGCGATAGTAGCATCAACAGTTGGGATAATGCCATCATAGATGTTACCTGTAGAACCATCGATGGAGATGAAATCACCCTCGTGGAAAGTTTTTCCGCCAAGTGTGAACTGCTTGTTAGCTTCGTCCATGTTGATCTCTGAGCAACCGGATACACAGCAAGTACCCATACCACGTGCAACAACAGCTGCGTGAGATGTCATACCGCCTCTAACTGTGAGGATACCCTGAGAAGCCTTCATGCCTGTGATGTCTTCTGGGGAAGTCTCAAGACGAACAAGAACAACCTTTTCGCCTCTTGCGTTCCAGTTTTCAGCATCTTCTGCTGTGAACACGATCTTACCACAAGCTGCACCAGGAGATGCGCCTAAGCCCTTGCCCATTGGAGTAGCAGCCTTGAGTGCCTTAGCATCAAACTGTGGGTGGAGAAGTGTGTCGAGGTTTCTTGGATCGATCATAAGAACAGCCTCTTCCTCTGTTCTCATACCCTCATCAACGAGGTCACAAGCGATCTTGAGTGCAGCCTGAGCTGTTCTCTTACCGTTTCTTGTCTGGAGCATATAGAGCTTGCCGTGTTCTACTGTAAACTCCATATCCTGCATATCTCTATAGTGATTTTCAAGTGTTTTGCAAACTTCTACGAACTGCTTAAATGCCTCTGGGAACTTTGTTTCCATCTCAGAGATGTGCATTGGTGTACGAACACCGGCAACAACGTCTTCGCCCTGAGCGTTTGTTAAGAACTCACCGAAAAGACCATTTTCGCCTGTAGCTGGGTCACGAGTAAATGCAACACCGGTACCGCAATCGTCACCCATGTTACCAAATGCCATAGACTGTACGTTAACAGCTGTACCCCATGAATAAGGGATATCGTTGTCACGTCTGTAAACATTTGCTCTTGGGTTGTCCCATGAACGGAAAACAGCCTTGATAGCGCCCATGAGCTGTTCCTTAGGATCATCTGGGAAGTCTGAGCCGATCTTAGCCTTGTACTCAGCCTTAAACTGATATGCAAGTTCCTTAAGATCATCAGCTGTAAGCTCAACGTCAAGCTTAACGCCTTTCTTTTCTTTCATATCGTCGATAAGCTCTTCAAAATACTTCTTACCAACTTCCATAACTACGTCAGAGTACATCTGAATGAATCTTCTGTAGCAGTCCCATGCCCAACGTGGGTTGTTAGACTTCTCTGCGATAGCTTCTACAACAGTCTCGTTAAGACCGAGGTTTAAAATTGTATCCATCATACCAGGCATAGAAGCTCTAGCGCCTGAACGTACAGAAACAAGAAGTGGATTCTCTCTATCGCCAAACTTCTTACCTGTAATCTCTTCCATCTTAACAATGTATTCGTTAATCTGGCCCTGGATCTCATCGTTGATCTCTCTGCCATCCTCATAATACTGTGTGCAAGCCTCTGTTGTGATTGTGAATCCCTGTGGAACCGGGAGACCAAGACTTGTCATTTCGGCAAGGTTTGCGCCCTTACCGCCGAGGAGCTCTCTCATGTCTGCGTTGCCCTCTTTGAACAAATAAACCCATTTTTTGCTCATTGGTATATACCTCCGTAATTTTTATAAAATGGCTTTTTAATAACTACGCATACTAAATTTTCACGCAATTACACGCCTTATCTATATTATAACAGAATTATGCCCAAATTTCTACAAATCAATAATACAATACTTGTAGAAAACAAGGCTCAAAAATCCATAAAATATGTACAATTTTCATAAAATTGATATAAAAATGTTTTTTTCTTGTAATTTGTTGTGTTAAATGAGATAATGTATGTAAACTGGTGTTAGATTCGCATAAAAATAATTTCTAAGGAGTAAATTCGCTTATGAATAGACTAAGTGCGCTTATCCTTGCAGGTGGCGAGGGTAAAAGAATGAAATCAGACAAACCAAAGGCTCTCAGCGAGGTTTTGGGAAAGCCTATGCTTGGCTGGATTATAGATTCACTCAAGGAAGGAGAAATAGATGATATCTGCGTGGTTACAGGTAGCAAGAAAGAGTACATATATGAGTACCTCCAAAATCTGCCATTTGTTATAGAAACAGCATATCAGGCAGAGCGACTCGGCACAGGCCATGCTGTGATGATGGCAAAAGATTTTTTGAGCAGAATAAAAGGCGATGTGGTAATACTCGGTGCTGACGCACCTTTTATGGACACCAAAACTATTACAGAAGCCTACAAGCTTCATAAAGAAACAGGTGCTTCTGCCACTGTGATTAGTGCCCGTGTGGATGATCCCACAGGCTATGGCAGAATTGTGAGAAACGATGATGATTCTTTCAAGGCGATCGTAGAGCAAAAGGATGCAGACGAGCAAACAGCTAAAATAACCGAGGTAAACAGCGGTGCTTATTGGTTTGACACCGAGAAGCTATTATCTGTGCTGGACGAGATCAGCTCCGATAATGCCGCTCATGAATATTACTTGCCTGATGCACTCAAGCTCCTTCTCAAAAAAGGCTTGCGTATATCAGCTTTCACAGCATCTTCTCCATACACCGTGCTTGGCGCAAACGACCCCGAACAGCTCAAACAGCTAAACAAAATTGCCTTGCAGATAACAAACAAATAATTAATCTTATAAATCATGCCCGACACAGCGATATATTAAACCTGATGTCGGGTTTTTATGTAGAGAAAACCACGCAATAGTTGAGTGGCTCAAAAGAGGTTAACCGATAGACAGAAAAGAAATTTAAAATGTGTCTTGCCTCTATCTGATGAGGGAGGTAGCAAAACGAAGTTTTGACAGAGGGAGAGAAAAGGTAAAAATCCGTAAAAATGCAGTTTTTCTCTCCCTCAGTTTCGCTACGCTCAACATCTCCCTCGTCAGAGGGAGCCGATTTTGATACAATTATGATACATATAAGGTGTAAAATAAAGTATAGAATAATGTTTTTTTGAAAGTGAAATGGGATGTGCCGGTGATGAACGAAATACTCATTGTGGAAGATGACAGAAATATATCAGAGCTTATAAACATGGCTCTAAAGAGGCAAAATTATAAGTGCTATTGTGCCTATGACGGAGAAGCCGCCGCAGATATGATTGAGAACAGGCACTTTGATTTGATTTTGCTTGATGTTATGTTGCCTAAGATAGACGGCTATGAGCTGATAGAGTACATTAAAAATTTCGAAACACCTGTTATTTTTATCACTGCCAAAAGCAGTATCAATGATAAGGTGAAGGGGTTAAAGCTGGGTGCTGATGACTATATCACAAAACCCTTTGAAATAGCCGAGCTACAGGCGAGGGTTGAGGTGGTGCTGAGAAGATACAACAAATCGCTTAGCATAATACAATCCGGCGATATTACCATAAACACTGAGTCACGTGTTGTGCTAAAAAACGGAGTACCGGTAGATCTCACGCTAAAGGAATACGAGATGCTTTTACTTTTCGTGAGAAATAAAAATATTGCACTTTATCGTGAGATGATATATGAGAATGTGTGGCAGGGCGAATATTGTGGCAACAGCAGAACAGTGGATCTGCACATCCAGCGTCTGCGCAAAAAGCTGGACCTGCACGACAGAATAGTATCTGTGTTTAAGGTGGGATATCGGTTTGTGGGGTGAGATAAATTGAAGTTTTCTTGGAAGATATTTTTTGTGTCGTTTATGATAATAATTTTATCTTTTGGCGTAGGTGGCTTTGTCTTGATAAATGTAGTATTTAATATGGCATTAGATGAGAAGATAAACAGCACCTGCGAAAGCAACAGCTTTGTTACATCATCATTTTATGCTATGCAGTCAAATTCTGAAGATATGGGTTACAACGAAAGATATGCTGATTATTTGGTGAGCAGTTTTTTGAAAGGAATTGCGATAGATAAATCCGAAACTAATGTGAAAATCGGTGGTGCAGAGAGTATAGATAATTTCGGAGAAAAAAGCCCGATAGCAGAGATAAAAGAAAATTCACGAATATACAGGATAGTCCAAAAGTCTGAAAATTCGGTGTTTTTACAGGTGATAAGCAGACTAAAGCTAAGCAAAAAGAATTATTATATTCAAACTGTGACAGATATATCAGACATATATTCCAGCAGAGAGCATATGCTTGGAATTTATCGTATACTCATCATATGCGTGGCGTTGATGGCATCGCTGATACTTGTCTTTTTCTCTCACAGGCTCACCAGATCATTGGTAAAGCTATCTTCTATAACGCAGAGGATGGCAGATGGAGATCTATCTATCCGTGCCGAAACCAAAGGCACCAAAGAGATAGCTGAGCTTTCTAAAAACTACAACAACATGGCGCAGAGTATAGAAAACTATGTGGACAAGCTTAAAGAATCTGCTCAAAGCAGAGAAGAATTTGTAAACAATTTCACCCATGAAATGAAAACACCTCTAACCTCCATCATAGGTTATGCTGATATGCTTAGATCCTATGAGCTGGATGTGGAAGAAAAGCGAAAATGTGCTGATTGCATCTACAAAGAGGGCAAACGACTGGAAGCGTTATCCTCTAGTCTGCTGAGCATCATTGTGCTCAAAAATAACTCAGTAGATATGAGTGATAGTGATGTAAAATTCCTCATTGATGATATAAAAGACGCTGTGAGGTTTTTGCTGGAAAAATATAATATAAGCCTAGAGATTGACTGTATAGATGCCAAAATATTTGCAGAATATTCTCTGATAAAAACCTTGATATGCAATCTGATAGACAATGCCTGCAAGGCATCGCAATCAGGCTCAAAGATAACGCTCATCGGCACTTTGTGTAATGATAGATTTAGGTTCACAGTGGCAGATATGGGCAGAGGCATACCTGCGAATGAGATAAGCAAGATTACTCAGCCGTTTTATATGGTGGATAAGTCACGAGCAAGGAGCATGGGAGGTGCAGGCTTGGGGCTAGCTCTATGCAGTGAGATAGCCTATATGCATGGCTCACAACTGCATATAGAAAGCACACCGGGAGTAGGCACAGCGGTCAGCTTTGATATTGCTATCAGCCAAAAAAAGGATGGTGACAGCAATGCGTAATATAATAAAATATGCGCTGTGTATTGTTCTGTCGCTGGCGCTTATCTTCGGAATTATAGTTTTACCGTATTTTTATTTTGATTTTTCTGATAATGCCAGAGGAAGATATTATGATGACGGCAGTTATTCGTTTGATAATTCAAAGAAAATCAGCTTTGATGATGTATATGAACTAATCCATTCGTCTGATTCTATTATTTTTAGTTATCAATCATCTATATCTGAAAATCAGATAATCAACGAGGTGAAAAGTGCGGTGGCAGGTATGTTGGAAACTATTGATTTTTCTAAGGATGACGAATATCTCAGCGTTTTATACGATTGTTTTAATTCGATTTACAGCAAAGATATCTGGATTAGAACATATAACTGCAACAACATAAGCGGAAAAATAGATGATACACCTGCCTCAATATCGCTTATGGAGGTTTATATGGGTTTTACAGAGAATAATTCAAATTTTGAGATTATATATAATCAAGAGAATATGAAGATATACAGCTTCGCTTATTATGAAGATAAGCAATTTCAAAGCTACGATGAATATGAGTCTTACGCTTATGATTACTATTTTGATGAATACCGCAAAAATATGTATGATGCCCTCTTGCATAAGCTGATAAAATATGAAGAAGCGGAAGAAGATTTGAAAGGCTATATAGCTGATATAGGCAGTTACTATTTTAGTTTTAGCGTGATAGACGCACCGTCGGATGATTATGATATTAATCAAGAATATGATGGGATGGCAGATAAAATAGAAGGGTGATAAAAAATTTCATCATGATACAACTTTCATACAACTTTGATTAAAGTGATAAACATTTCCTCTTTATACTCGTTTGTGTAAAGGGGATGTGTTTTTATTATGAAGATTAAAAACAGAGAAGTTTATAACTATGTTAATGGCAATTTTATGCAATCTAAGCTGTGGGCAAATGTGAAAAATAACTGGATACCGGAATATATTTCGGTGACAGATGATGATGGCATGATAAAAGCCACTGCGCTTATCTTTGTGAAGAAAATACCGTTTCTTAACACCGCTCTGCTCTATGCATCGCGTGGCCCTGTGTGTGATTTTCATGATAAAGATACATTGACACAGCTTTTTGAAAAGATAAAGGGGCTTGCAAAAAGATACAATGCATATGCATTGAAAATGGACCCTCTGATAGACACAGAAGACCATATAGCAATAGAAAATCTAAAATTGTTGGGATTTGTATATCATGGCGAGAAGACCGGCTATCAGAACATCCAGTGTCGTGAAAATTATGTTCTTGATATATGTGGCAGAAATGCAGATGAAATTTTTGATAGCTTTAAGACAAAATGCAGATACAATATTCGCCTTGCTATGCGTAAGGACGTTAAATGTAGCTTTTATGGGGCAGAAAAGCTGGATGATTTTTATAATATGATGCTCGCCACAGCTAAGAGAGATGGCTTTTGCATGAGAAGCAAAGAATATTTTTCGAGGATTTTGCAAAGCTTTGGCAAAAGAGCAAGGTTATGCATATGCTATTTTGAAAATGTACCGCTATCGGGTGCGCTGTGCATAGAGTATGGCGGAGTAATGAGCTATGTGTATGGATGTTCGTCTGATTGTATGCGAAATTTTATGCCAAATTATCTAATGCAGTGGACGATGATAGAATATTGTGCTGAACATAAGCTAGACACATACGATTTTTGCGGAATACCATATTGGGACGATAAATCTCACAAAAACTATGGAGTCTACAAGTTTAAGCAAAATTTTAATGGAAAAGTTAAGGTTTATGCAGGCGAGTTTGACTATACATTCAGAAAGGTTATAAACGCTTTTGCAGATTTTGTGCTTATGATAAAAAGTAGGCTTTAAGTCACAATATGTTGATTAAAAAGGGGTTTGATTATTATGGTCAAATCCCTTTGTTATTTTTTATACAATTCTATAAAAAAATAAGGTGCAGAACTTGAAATTTTTAAAGAATTACTATATAATGTAGAAAAATGAGGGATTGTACGCTATGGATTTATATCAAAAAGCGGCACTTGCCGTAGAAAGCCTAGAAAAAGAATATCCTGATGCTGTGTGTTCGCTTAAATACACAGATGCGTTTCAGTTGCTCATTGCCACAAGGTTGGCGGCACAATGCACTGATTTAAGAGTGAATATGGTGACTCCTGCTCTATTTGAAAAATATCCTGATATACCCAGCATGGCTGCAGCAGATGTGGCTGATGTGGAAGATATTATCAAGAGTTGCGGATTATACAAAACCAAAGCTCGTGATATTGTGAGCTGTGCTGTGATGCTCAGAGATGAGTTTGATGGCAAGGTGCCTGACGAGATATCGCAGTTGATAAAATTGCCCGGTATCGGCAGAAAGACTGCCAATCTCGTGGTGGGCGATATTTATGGCAAGAGTGCTGTCGTTGTAGACACGCATTGCATCAGAATCACCAGAAGACTTGGTTTCCACAATCTCAAGGATCCCACAAGGATAGAGATGCTTCTCAGAGAGTATTTGCCACCAATCAAATCTAACGATTTTTGCCATAGGCTGGTGCTACATGGCAGAGCTGTGTGTACAGCACGCAGTCCGAAATGTGACAAATGCTGTATGAATGGATTTTGTAGCAAGTTGATTTGAGGAGAGTATGACTATGAATAATTATACAAGTCTTAACCCAAGACAACATCTAAAAAACTTTTTTTCAAAGCCAATTTTTCTTGTTATGGCTATTCTTTGTGCCTGTTCACTGGTGTTTTCTATTATTTCAGGATTTTTTGATGAGCCTCTTACATATGGAGCTTACGAAGTGTTTCCTGGTTCCGAATCTATGATAGATCAGTTTGAAAGCTTTGATGATATAACGGTGAGCAATAATGTGAGCTTTATGAGTCCGCTTATATATAGTATTGCTATGTTTTTGCTTTACTTCTTGTCAAAAGCCGAGAAAATAACTGTTACACCAAAACCTACCTTTGTCATATTTAAGGTGCTTGCTATCATAGGATTGGTATCTGTTGGATTTTTGTCGCTTGTGTTTTTTATAATAGCACTGATGTTTGGGTTTTTCCTCGCAGGTGTAGACACCTTTGGAGGTATGTTAGACTCGATAGTCGAGCAAGGTGCACAGAATATGAGCCTTATGTCTGTTAATATGTTAGACTCATATGCATATGATGTTGAAGATTATTTTGGCGTAGGAGGAACGGTTGCTTTGGTTCTATCCATTGTAATATTGTTGTTCCTCGTGATATTGCTGGCAGCTTGTTTTATCTATCTTATATCTATGCTCAAATACTCTTCTTCGCTGAACAAAAGCTTAGAAGAGCCTTATCTGCATAATAAAGGCGCAAAGCTGTTTGGTGTATTCTCTGTGATAATGGGAGTTTCAACTATATTGAGTTTAGCATATGTGGGTATATTGTTTGTAGTTGTTGAAGATTTCGTTTCAGCTACTCCGTTTTATGTTTTGCAAATACTTGCGGGATTGTGTATGGGATGCTATAATATTCTTTTCGGAGTGATGTCTGTTAAGTATGCAAACTATGCGAAGAATGTAAACAATGGCTTGGCTGAGGAATATAAAAATTACTATTACAACAATCCTCAATATAATCCGTATAATAATAATCAGAGCGCAATGCCATATCAGAGCGATCCTTATGGTGCTTCAAATCAGAATTCCTATAATGCTCCGAACGGCAACCAATACGTTTCGTATCCTGGAGAGCGATATATGCAAAACAACCAATATTATCAAAACAACGATCAGCAGGAGGAGCAGTTTACAGAGAACCCATATTCCAGCTCTGATTCTCAACAAAACTGATTTTTTATAAGACGAAATTATACCGAAAATAGGTGATAATTACGATAGGAATGAGAAAAGCATTAAAAATACTATTAGGTGTTTTTATTATGTGGCTGGTATTTTTTGTGTGTGACTTTTCACTAGCCAGCCATCACAGAGATCCTGTGTTTTGTCTTACCAGAGAGTATATCTCAGAGAATGATAAGGACTATTTGGGTCTATTTTATAGAATAAAAAAGGAAGTAGCATATACAGATGAAAATGGCGAAGAAGTGATCACCTATGTGCTGATGCCGTGGTTTAGTGATGATCTCAAATACCACTTTAGTATTGGGTCATATTATGACAAATACAAATACAAATAATTAGTATAATCTTTTAAATCTTAAGTTAAAATAATTTTTTAAATCTGTCTAAAATTGATGCTGTTAATTGTTTATATATCAGTGGCTCGAAAAAGTAGGTGACCGGTATTATTTTTGAGCCTATGGTTTATTAAACCTACAGCATTGTATTTTAATAAACAAAGGAAAGCTCTAGAATGTCTGCTATGATACTATGTTTTTTGATGTTTTTTATTGCTCTGTGTTTTTATGATACCGAGGGTATATAAAAAATATTCAAAAAAACATAGTATTAAACAAGGGACCTTTTAAGGGTGACCAAAAAATTTACGGAGGTAATTATTATGAACACTATCCACGATTCAAAGAAAATCGGGAACAAGGGTATGAAGCTTACTTCTATTCTTTTGGCTGTATTGATGGCATTCAGCATGATGATCACAGCCATTCCCGTATCTGCAAGCGCTGCTGAAAACAGCACTGTGGTTTCACAGGATGGCGAGCTAGGCAAATATAAGGTAACTTTAACAACCGGAAACCTTATCCTTCGCTCAATAGCAAGCACAAACGGCGATCAGCTTGCACTTGTTCCTAACGGTACAATCGTAGATGTTACAGAAATCTCAAACGGTTTTGGTAAAACATCTTACAACGGCAAAGTAGGCTGGCTCTACATGGGCTATCTCACAAAGGTAGCAGATTCTGCAGAAGACGAATATATGGTTGGCGAGTATGTAGTAATCACAGATGGCGGCAACCTCATTCTTCGTGCAGAACCAAGTGGAAGCGGTAAACAGCTTACTACTGTTCCAAACTACACAGATGTATATGTTACAGAGATTACAAACGGCTATGGAAAAACAACCTATAACGGTCAAACCGGTTGGCTTTCAATGCAGTATCTCTCAAAGACAGTTATAATTCATCCAAGCTATGAGGATGGTCTTTACCTTATTTCTGTAGGTGCAGGCTCAAACCTCGTAATGCGTGATACTGCTAGCTCATCAGGCAAGCAGGTTACTCTTGTTCCTGATGGCAAGTATGTTACAGTAACAGAGACAAAAGATGGCTATGGTAAGATTACATACAGTGGTTACACAGGCTGGATCTCAATGGCTTATGTTGTATCTGCTGATACACACATTGCTCCGGGCGAACCATCTACTCCTGGTACATACTATGTTGCAACAGAAGAGGGCAACCTCATTCTTCGTGACACAAACGGTACAGAGGGTAAGATCCTTGATCTCATTCCAAGAGGCTCTACAGTTGTTATATCAGAAGTAAATAACGGCTGGGGAAGAACAACATTTAACGGCAAATCCGGCTGGGTTTCAATGAACTACCTCAGAGTAAAGTCCAGCGATGTTGTAGAAGATGATAACTCAGAGACTACTATCGGTGTATACAAGGTTACAACAAACGGCGGAAACCTCGTTCTTCGTGACGCTCCAAGTGCTAGCGGAAAGCAGGTTGCTCTCGTTCCAAACGGTACACTTGTTACTATCACAGAGCTCCAAAACGGTTACGGCAAAACAACCTACAACGGTCAAACAGGTTGGCTTGCACTTTCTTACCTCATTGCATATTCAGGTTCTGCTGATGATGACACATCATTATACAAAGTTCCTGGAAGCTATCAGGTAACAGTATCTTCCGGTAACCTCATTCTCCGTGACTCTTCTGAGAACGGTACAATGATCGATTCGATCCCTAAGGGCACAATCCTTTATGTAACAGAGGTTAAGAACGGCTATGGTAAGGTAACTTACAATGGCAAAACCGGCTGGGTATCAATGAACTACCTCACATATGTATCTGATTCACAGTCTACAGATTCTAACCCTGTAACAGGTCAAACAGGCACATATATCATCACAACAAATGGTAGCGGACTCAACCTCAGAGCTGAGCCAAACCCTGCAGCCAGAGTTTATTTCTCTATTCCTAACGGCACAAAGATCGTTATTACAGATGTAGTAAACGGTTATGGTAAAACAACATACAACGGCCAAACAGGCTGGATCTCAATGAGCTATCTCGTATATGTATCAGATGATGGTTCTGTTTCAGAGGATCTCCAGCCAGGTGAATACAGAGTTGCTACATCGAGTGGTAACCTCATTCTCCGTAGCGAGCCTTCTTCTGCAAGTGAGATACTCACTTCTATTCCAAGTGGCACAGTTCTCACAATCACAGAGTTTAAGGACGGCTATGGCAAAACAACATACAACGGCCTCACAGGTTGGGTATCAGCTAACTATCTAGTAAAAGCTGGCGACGTTGTAGGTCCGATTGTAACAAATGGTAGATATCAGGTAACAACAAAGGATCCTAACAGCGCTCTTATCCTTCGTGAAGAGCCTTCTGCTTCAAGCAGACGTTTAGATATCGTTCCTAACGGTGCTATCGTTACTATTACAGAAGTTTACAACGGCTTTGGTAAAACAACATACAATGGCCAGACTGGTTGGCTTTCACTCCTCTATCTCACAGCTTTAGAGGACGGCGACAACAGAATCGGTAGCTATCAGGTTACAACTGCTGAGACTAACCTCGTTCTCCGTGAGAAGCCATCAACAGATTCATTAAAGCTCACATCTATTCCAAAGGGAACAATCATCTATATCTCTGAAGTTAAAGATGGTTGGGGCAAAACAAGATACAACGGCCTTGACGGTTGGGTAGCTATGAACTACCTCACATTTGTAAGCGATAGCGATATTGCTACAGATACAGGCTCAGGAGAGTCAAACAATCCAGGTAACTACACAGTTACCACAAACGGCGGTAACCTCATTCTCCGTGATGCTCCAAGTGCTAGCGGTAAGCAGCTTGCTCTTATCCCTAACGGCACTGTTCTCACAATCACAGAGATTAAAGACGGTTATGGTAAAACAAGATATAACGGCATCGACGGCTGGGTATCAATGTCATACCTCAGAGCCGGCGGTAGCACAGGCGATGACAAGGGTTATGCTCTTGGTAACTACAAGGTAGTATTAAGTTCCGGTAACCTCAATCTTCGTGAAGAACCAAACGTTTCTGCAAGAGTAATTGAAAGCATTCCAAACGGCACAGCACTCGTTATCACAGAAGTTAGAAACGGCTGGGGTAAAACAACATACAACGGCAAGACAGGCTGGGTATCAATGGCTTACCTAGTATTCGTTCCAAGTGACGATAATTCTGACAACGAAATCAACGGTGGCAGTGACGGTGAAATTTCTGATGAGTTAACACTTCCATATGTAGTAGATGAAAACTACTGCGATTCTTTGGCAGTATATGAGAGCGCATCTACAGAGTCAGAAAAGGTTGGCACAATCAATGCATTAGAGGTAGTATACCTCCACAAAGTTTCCGGCGACTGGGGCTACATCTCATACGAAGATGAAGATGGAAACGTTATCTCCGGTTGGGTAAGAATGGATATGCTCACAAACCTCTATGTTTACAATGGTAGCACAGAGGGTGCATCTAAGGGTGCAGTTATGTATGTTCTCACACTCGACGAGGATGGCGTAATCAATCTCCACGAGGAAAAGAGCATCTTCTCTAAGGTTCTCACAAGAATTCCAAACGGTAAGCTTCTCTATGTTCAGGAGATTGACGGAGCATGGGCAAAGGTTACTTATAATGGTAAGACAGGCTGGATTCTCCACACATTCCTCACAACAGGCGACACAAAGGCTATCAAGGATGCTATAGATGATTATCTCAGAAATCATCCAAACGAAGAGATCGACTATGAGAAGCTTCTCAACGATATCCTCGATAAGCTTGGCCTCAACGACAAGGAAAACGAGAATACAGATAATGAAATTGAAAAAGATTCAAACCTCGACAACGACATTATAAAGGATCCTAATGATGGCGAGTTAGATAGCGACAATACAAACAATGGTTCAGACGACGATACTGTTTCTCCAGAAACTCATGTTCTCTATGGTGACGTTGACGTTAACGGCAAAGTAAACATGGAAGACGTTGTTCTCTTCCAGAGAGTTGTTGCTAAGCTTGACGATTTCAAAGCTCAAGGCTTTAAGAATGCAGACGTAAATGGCGATGGCGTGAGAAACATGGAAGATATCGTTCTCATCCAGCAGTACATTGCAGAGCTTATTAAGCACTTCCCTGTTGAGGAATAATATCTTAACAAATAATTGATTAGATAATCTAATTAAATAAAATGACTATCACCCGATATCAAATTATTTGGTATCGGGGGATTTTTTTACTTTAAAGTATAAAAAAAGGTATAATGGTTGACAAAATAATATTTTGTTGTAAAATATATAGGTGTAAAATAAATTTACTTATATATTCGGAGGAATAAAAATGTCAGACGATGCTAACGGGCGAAGTAATCAGCTCAAAAAGAATAATCAGACCGAAAAGAAACAATCAGTTTTTTCAAAGATTTTTAAAATAAGACAAAAGGAAGTCACAGAAGAAGAGATTATCGAGACTGCAAACGATGCAAGGCTCACAGGAGCTATTGATGATAACACCAGCAGATTGATACAGAGGGTTATCGATTTTGCAGATACCGATGCAGGCGATATTATGACCCACCGTATAGATATGACAGCTATAGAAGACACAGGCACGATAAACGAGCTTGTGGAGCTGGCTATAGAATCAGGCAGATCACGTATACCTGTATACCATGAGGATATCGACAGTATAGTGGGAGCTGTGCACGTAAAGGATCTGCTTAGATATATCGGCAAGGACTCGCCGGATGATGTTAAGATAACCGACATAATGCGACCGGTTCTTTTTGTACCTAGTTCTAAGGTGTGCAGTGAGCTTTTCTCTGAGATGACATCTAAGAAAACCCAGCTTGCAATCGTGGTGGATGAATATGGCGGCACAGAAGGCCTTATCACCATGGAGGATATGCTGGAAGAGATAGTGGGCAATATTCAGGATGAATATGACGATGAGGAAGAGAACGTAGTTCAAATTTCTGATAATATATTCAATGTAGATGGTGCTACCGACATAGAGGAGATAGAAGAGCTGGTGGGGAGAGAAATACCACATGGTGATTGCGAAACTGTCGCCGGACTAATGCTCGATGTGCTTGGAGGCTTTCCTGAAGGTGATGATCATCCGTGCGTCAGAGTAGGCGAGCTAAAGCTTACAGCTGATGAATTTGAAGATAGACGAATCACTAAGATTACAATAGAGATTGAAAAGCAAGAGCAAAACGTTTAAGCTTAAGATAAAATAATACAGCCGGAGGATAGAGAAAAATCCTCTGGCTGTTCTTTTTTAGTGTTGATTATTAATGGAATAAAAGAAGCGACACAGTTCCTTTTTAGGGATTGTATCGCTTCTTTATTATATCATACTGCTATTATGTCCAGCAGATATTTACAATATATTAATTATCTTCTGATAACCTTTTCACGTTTTTTGTTGTATCTTTGGGTGTATACAGGATAAGCATATTTTTTTCTTATGCTCTTTTTTGATGTTGTATTTAGCATAATGACTACAACTATCATCATAGATATTATTAAACCAATTATGGCTAGCTTTACTGCTTTTTGTGTGTTTTTATCTTTGAGGATGACAGATTCAGAATTGAGATAGCCTGCCTGCTCAAAAACTTTTGCGTTTATAGTTTCGCTAATAACAACAGATTCGCCACTTGTAGAAATATTCATTTGAGCTTGTTCTGTTTCAAGCGTTTTAATAAAGTATTCATCAACAATACCTGTTTGCTCAAGACCAAATTTCTTTTGTGCTGATAATACTGCCAGCCTTGTGGTTTCGTCGTATAGTCCATTTAAAAGACCGTCATACATATCGAGAGCCATCAGCTTTATCTGAATATCCTTTACATCGTCACCGATATATCCCATCTGAAGCATATTATAATCAGGTGATTTAGGGGCTGACGAGGAATAAAGATAATTAATATCGTCTTTGGTGAGATAATCAGTATGTTCTATGCCAAGTGTGTCTTGATATGAATGTAGTGCACTCAATGTGTCATCGTCGAATTCCTCTGTTGGGGTGCCAACAAGATATCTCAGGTCGATCAATCTTTGTTGAATAGCTCTTACACTATCACCTTTCATTCCATAGGACACATTGCCCTCGTTAGGATTAGAGATTGCGTTTTCATCAAAAAGCAAATCGTAGGTGAGGCTGTCGATCACACCGGTGCTGTATAGTCCGTTAGCAGACTGGAACTGTGACACCGCTATAGCTGTAACCTCTCCAAAGTAACCTGTTGGATCATCATAAAAATAGCCAAGCTCTTGCAATCTTTGTTGTGCCTTCAAAGAATCCTCAGTGTAATCTCCAAGTGTGATTTCTTTAAATTGAATCACAGGTGCATCATCTGCATATACAGCCTTGAGGGTTTCTTCATCTGCTACACCGGTAATGTCTAGCGATGCAGCCTCTTGAAATTCGCATACGGCAGTTTGTGTAAGGCTTCCGTAGAAGTCGGTTACGTCTGTATCAAAGAATCCAAGAGTTTTCAATCTGGTTTGAAGCTTCTTTACATCTGCACCCATATATCCGCTATAGAGCGTGGTATATTTGCTTTTTGTTGGCTTTGATGAGGTTGCAGATGAGGTAGAATCATCAGTATAGGAATCATCGTTGTAGTTATTATAATCGTAACTATCATCAGAGGAGCTGAATGAGTTGTCATTGGTGCTTGATGATGAGTTATTATTGGTAGACACGCTCACGCTGGAATAATCAGTAGCTAAGTAAGCACTTTCATCCGGAGCATAGTCGGATCTTCCATAGGCGTCAAAGGTGTAATAACCGCCGTCTATTTCACGGGAGGTGCTTGCGAGATATTCGCCGTTCTCGTAATAGTAGCTGTCGCCTTGGAACTTAACCCAGCCCGTGTTTGGATAGTTGACACCGGCTACCTTAAACCATGAGGTCCAGCTCTTAGTATAAACTGACTGATAGCATATTCCGTAGTATTCGCTACGTGCATCAACAGCCATTCCACCTCCTACATACACACCCACATGACCTGGCTGATATAGTCCTAAGCCATGGATATTAGGTATACCGTTGCAGATATAGCCTGATTCCGGTGAAGAATAGAGCATACTGGTGCGTATGCCTCCCACGCCGTTGTAGGTGCAGATTAGTCCTGAACAATCCACAGCACCGGCAGATGAACCGCCATAAACATAGGACCAACCGTCATAATAAGCATTAAGCACGTGTGCTGAAAGCCCTACACCGGTGGAAGAATCAGCGCTTGCGCATGGTATAAAAAGTGATGAAGTAGTAAGTAAAATTGACATTGCAATAGCTGCAAAAGACTTAGCAAATGTTACAAGTGTTTTTTTCATCAAACATATTCTCCTTACAAAAATTAGACATTTTATGACCTAAAAAGACATAATTACAAACTGTTACAAGTTTAGCACATTTTTGTAACCTTTTCAAGTGAAATATAAAAATATTTGACAAAAATCGAGAGTTTTTTTTGTAACTATTTTTGGAAAAAAGGGAGTGATAGTATGACGTGTAGAGTATGTGATTTGAGGAACAAGGAAGTGATATGCAAGGGTAATGGTGTGAAGCTTGGCTGTGTGGATGATGTGTTAATTAATGTTACAGATGCAAGGCTTGTCGCTATAGTAATATATGGCAGGCTCAAGTGTTTTGGTCTTCTTGGCAGGTGTGATGATATTGTGATTAACTGGGAAAATATTGCGTTAATTGGCGAAGACACTATTCTTGTAGACTATAACAGTACTGTGCCGAGGCACAAAAAGAGAAAGCTTCCGATGAGATTTTTTTGATAATGATAAAAGAAAAAACAACAGTAACGTGTGACTATATGCGTTTGCTGTTGTTTTTTTATATCAAATTTATTAATTTTTCCATTAGAATAGATGTATGTCAAAAAATAATCTTCCGAAAAGTTACAAGAATTGGTTTTTACGGTAATGTATAAAAGTAACTCTCTGTAGGATACTTAAAAAAGAACGTATTTTTTTGTTGTTTTAAAGATACAAAATATAGGGAGATTAAGTTATGTCATCAACGAAAAAAGAATTGATAGAGATTATAGATTATTTGCCGAAGCCTGAGCAGATGCTACTGCTTGAAATTGCAAAAAGATTTATGAATCAGGAAATAGACATAAGCGACATAGAAGAGGTAATATCAGCACGCAATTCATATGATGCAGACAGAACCATAAGCCATAATTTTATAAACTGGGATTAAAAAACGTGCCTGAGAGCTATTTTTAAGCGTTTTGCTTTTTATATTATTTATAAAACCGCTGTAGTCCTAAAACAAGGATAAATACAGCGGTTTTGTTGAATTATGAAAACGTATTGACAAAATTAATAGTGTAGGTATATAATAACTTCAGCCATAAAGAGTGCGTGAGGGACAAGCCCTGTGACCGCCGACAACCTGCTCAATAGAGTAAGGTGCCAATGCTTGTACGATGGTGTGATTACAAATGATTGATTGACACATCCATCGTGACGATGGGTGTTTTTTTATCCACTGCTCTTTGTGACAAAATTGACCATAAGGAGCATATAACAATGAACACAAGAATTATACCAAAAGAGACCAACTATCAAAAATCGCTCAATGATTACAAGATTCATTGCAGCAGCAAAGATGTTATTATCGGTAACACTTATAAAGGATATGCAACGATTGACGGAAACATCGTTCGTTCCAGATGTAAAACGATTTATTACGATGCAGGACGGCGTATTCTGCTTGCAGAAGATAATGATAACGGTGAGTATATGTTTATTCACGGCAGGATGTATGTATATGATGATGTCATCTATTTTGAAGGTTATAACACCTTAAGAAGAAAAAAGTCGCTATATGATTTTGTCAATGAAGAAATCGAGGCGATGCAAAACAACAAAACTTCGATAGAAAAAGATGCACTTGTCAAGCGGTTAATGTCTAAATTCCATCCGAAAATTGCCGGATGTTTTACCGGCGCATTTGAAATTATAGCGGATGCTTACTTGGGTGGTTGGATTAAATGAGGGTTTTGTCAATATTCTTATAAACACAAAATAAAGCCAAATTTTTTTGATTCTTTCAAAAGAAAAAATCGCACTCGAAACCAATAAACGGTTTTTGAGTGCGATTTCTTCTTGGAGCTGGTGAACAGATTCGAACTGTCGACCTACTGATTACGAATCAGTTGCGCTACCGGCTGCGCCACACCAGCAAAAACTATTATCGGATGCCTCTTTAATTTAAAGGCACCCGACAGAAGTCTTTATATTATTCAGCTGAGTAAGGTAAAAGTGCTACATGTCTTGCACGCTTTACTGCAACTGTGAGTGCACGCTGATGACGAGCACAAGTGCCTGTTACTCTGCGAGGAAGAATCTTTGCTCTCTCTGAGATGTAACGGCGAAGCTTAGCGATATCCTTGTAATCTATGCTTTCAACTTTATCTACACAGAATGAGCATACTTTTCTTCTGCTTTTTCTGTTGTTTCTGCGCATATCTTTCTCCGGTCTGTTTTCAGCCATTGTTATCTCTCCTTTACATAAAATTAAGTGCTTCCTTTAGAAAGGAAGATCATCATCCGTTGGGATGCTCTCAAAATCGCCTGTGCTACCGCTGGAATAGGATGCTGCCGGAGCAGAAGATTGTGAATAGGAATTATCTTCGCCGTAGGAAGAATCACGCTTGCTTCCTGTGAAATAAACATTCTCAGCTAAAACTTCAAATGCCTTGCGATTATTTCCGTTTTTGTCCACATAGGAACGAGTTTGGAGTGAACCTGCAACAGCAATCATACTGCCTTTTGTAAAATACTTTGTTACAAACTCAGCAGTGTTTCTCCATGCCACGATATCGATAAAATCGGTTACTCTTTCTTCACCGGCTTTTGCATAATCTCTTTGTACAGCAATAGTAAATGAAGTTACTGATGTGCCGTTTGGAGTTGTGCGAAGTTCTGGTGTGGCTGTAAGTCTTCCCATAAGAACAATTTTATTCATAATCTCCATATCCTTTCCTTAGGTTTTGCAACCGGGTTTAATTAAGCTTCCTTTTTGATGATGAGTGAACGAAGAACGCCATCTGTGATCTTATAGATTCTATCAAGCTCAGCTGGGAATTCAGGATCAGCTGTGAATGTATAGAGAACATAATGACCTTCTGTTTCTTTCTCGATAGGATAAGCGAGTCTACGCTTGCCCCATACATCAACGCTTTCGAGAGTTGCGTGCTTTTCAATCAAAGCTTTGAACTTCTCTGTAACAGCCTCGATGCCTTCGTCACCCAATTTTGTTGAGATAACTAAAACAGATTCGTAAGCATTAATAACTCCTGCCATGTTATTGCACCTCCTTTTGGACTCTGGCCCTGCAAAATTTGCAGAGCAAGGAAAAAACACGATATACGTGCAGTGGTAATTATATCAAACTATTGTTTTACCGTCAAGTGATTTTTTAAGATTTTGTGCAGGCTTTTGAAAAATAATTAACGTTGCAGGCAGGTCGTTTTGTGCATTACGTCTAGTATTTGTGGTTGTGGAGTGTATTGTATGACTGGCATAGCTATTAAGATGGGACAAATTGTGAGATTTATATTGATAATAACCCTGTAATGTGATAACATATACATTAGCTAGTAGTTTTTTTATGTTTGGTGTTGAAAGGGGAATATATGACAAAATTATATCTTGCAATTCCTTGTTATAATGAGGAAGAGGTGCTTTATGACACCACCGAAAAACTTACAAAAAAATTTGATAAAATGATTGCTGAGGGCAAAATTTCGCCCGATAGTAAAATATGCTACTTTGATGACGGCAGTAAGGACAAAACCTGGGAAATCATCACTGAGCTACACCGTACAAACAAATATGTAAATGGCATAAAAATGAGCCGAAACAGAGGGCATCAAAACACCCTGCTTGGCGGACTATTGACAATTAAAGACCGATGTGACTGCACAATCTCCATTGACGCCGATTTGCAGGATGACATAAACGCCTTTGATCAGATGATAGAAGATTTTGAAAACGGCTCAGAGATAGTCTATGGCGTGCGTAGCAAGAGGGCAACCGACACAGCCTTTAAAAGAATTACAGCACAGAGCTTTTATAAGATACTTTCAGTATTGGGTGCAGAGGTGGTGTATAACCATGCTGATTTTCGCCTTATAAGCCGAAAGGCACTGAACGCTTTGGCAGAATTTGAAGAGGTAAATCTTTTTCTAAGAGGGTTGGTGCCTATGGTTGGCTTCAAATCTTCTGTAGTGGAATACGAGAGAAGCGAAAGGTTAGCCGGCAAGAGCAAATATCCGCTCAAAAAGATGTTGGGGCTTGCATGGGACGGTGTGACCAGTCTATCTATGAAACCCATCAGGATGATTACATCTCTTGGTGCAATCGTGTTTGGAGTAAGCTTGATTATTTTAATATATAGCTTTGTGATGTGGTGCATAGGAAATACCGTATCAGGATGGACCTCCACGGTGCTTTCTATCTGGGCTATTGGCGGGCTTCAGTTGCTTGCAATCGGAGTTATAGGTGAATATATCGGAAAAATCTATATGGAAACCAAAAGGCGCCCTCGCTATATCGTAGAAGAGGAATTGAAATAAATATAATATGTACTTTGTGCAACATAGTTGTGTTTTAAGGTGTTGCCTGTATTGAAAAAATTAAAGAAATTAGCATAAATGGGTTAAAAAATTATTTTTTGAGGGGTCAGAGAAAATATGAGAAATATACTTATCTATAAAAAAATAGAAATAATAAAAGGCACAGATTACAAAGATTTGCATAATAGTGTGAAGTTGTGGCACAATGGAATTTGCCCAAATTTTGGCAATAAATTGTGGTATCAGGCATTGATATCATTAATATCCACTCCTGACAATGACATAACGATATATGATGAAAAAATGTCTCCACAGGAGATCAATGAAAAATTTGATTTAATTATTTATCCTATGGCTAATATTTTCTCGTCTCATTTTTATAAAGGTCTTCCTAAATTAACAGAAATTATCAAACAGTTCAAAATTCCTGTGTTTGTAATCTCATGTGGAGTGCAGGCTGATAATTATGATCAGCTTGATGAAGTTTGTGAGCAGATTGGAAATGAATCCAAAGACTTTATTTCAGCAGTGTATAATACAGGTGGCCAGTTTGCACTGAGAGGCTATTTTACTGCCGAGTTTTTTAAGAAGCTTGGTTTTAAGGATCCTGCTGTAGTGGGATGCCCCTCGCTGTATCAACTTGGCAATGCCACGAGAATTGATAAAAAGAACGTAGAAATAGCAGATTTTAAGCCTTCTTTTAATGGTAGGCTTGCCAGGTTAAACCCATATATGAAGTTATATAAAAACTCTATATTCTATGATCAGGATGTCTTTTTTGATCTTTTATATAATCCGGACTTTTTTAACAAAAATGATTCAGCTTCACTTAATGTGAAAAAAATCTTAAAATACAACAAAGGCGGAGTACAGCTGGCAGAATTGCTTCACAATGATAGGTTGAGATTGATAGCTGATATGTGGGATTGGCAAGATAGTTTTGTTCAGGAGGGTATATCATTCTCATTTGGCTCAAGAATACATGGAAGTGTTATTGCCTTGTTGTCGGGTGTGCCGGCAGTAGTGGTTGGCTTTGATTCCAGAACCAGAGAAATGGCAGAATTTTATGACATACCATGTGTGCCATCTTTTGAGGATGTAAAGCCTGAAGAGCTGTATTCTTTCTATGAAAAATTGGACTATACAAGGTTTAATAATAATCTACCTAAAAAGATAAGTGATTTTGAAGAGTTTTTGAGAAAATGTGGAATTGTAGATAATAATTTGAATTTTGATAATAAATTCTTAAATAGACCAAATGGTGATTATCCAAAAACATCTGATTACATCAATAAGGATATAAAACAATATACAAAAAAGGTAATGGATAATAAATTGTTCTATAGTGCTTATCTTGGTGCTATTGATACATATAGCAAAATTTTTAAACATTAAAATTAAATACATGAAACAAATCAGGACATACCCAAAATGGTATGTCCTGAAGTTTTTTTGAAAAGTATTACGCAAATCTGTTCTGATATAAAATATAACTTTATAAGCCTGTGCATATAATATATTTAAATTAGTTTATATAGCTCAGCTTAATTGTTACAGCACGGAAGCCTTCTTTTTTTGCCACACTTATTTCATCGGGTGTGAGCACATTGCCCACAAGGGCATTGGCATCGCTGATTGCGGTGAAAAATATGTATGGTGATTTATAAAACATTGTGTTAAGCACATTTTCATAGTCTAGCTCATCAGATATCACAATGCTTATATATGGCTTTTTCTCTGTGCAGGCATTTGCTATGGTGGTAACAAGCTGGTTTTTAGATGCATCATCACCGTTGTATATCATACATTCTTTTTTATAATAATTGGCTTCGTCAGATGTGCAGTCCTTTAAGATTAGATTGCAGGTTTTTCCATCAAGCAAACTGCTACCAATAAACAGCGAATCGGGGGTGTGATTTATGGAGAAAATCTCATCCTTTACGTTAAAATAATCATAACGTGTGACATCACCGCCATCGTTCCATGTGACATCGAGATTATACCATAGTCCATCTATATTTACTTGATTCCACATATGCAGTTCTTCTTTGCCGGTACCGGTCACACTTACCGCATCAATACCCACAAGGCGCAGAAGATACTGTGTTGCATAGGCATATCCTCCGCAGATGGCTTTGCCGTTCACTATAGCACCATATAGGCAAAAAGGTTGCCAATCGGTCTTAGTGTCTATGGCATCTTCGTCATACACGCAGTTATCGACCAAATAGTCGTTTATCACCTTTTCACGCTCATATTCACTAAGTCCACCGGGGATAGATGCTATTATAGACGACACCGTGGCACTAAATGTGTTTATCTTATCTTGTATGCTGTCTTTATCTTCCACAGCGTAAAGCTGAACCAACGTGGAATTATTGTCATGCACATAGCTGAAATAGTTGCTAAACCAAAACACCTGAGGATAATCAAGGTATATTGCCTGCAACACAAGCTGTATTTCGTTGTTGTTGAGATTGCAGTTTTTTACTCTAAGCTGTGGCAGGGTGTAGCGTCCTTTTTTGTCAGCTTCTTCGGATACGGTGTACATAGCTGATTCTATCTTTTCGTATAGGTCACGCAGACTAACATCATTTAGGTTGTTGTAGCCATATTTTACACCTACTTCCTTGTAATAATCAGAACGCTTGACGTTACGCCATTTCAGCGTTTCAAAATCGAGAGATGAGTCTATATGATCTATGTCGGTGTGCTGTGGGACAATGTTTTCTATGTCGGTTACCTCAGGCATACTTTCGTGATGTTCTTCATTTACAGAATATTTGTATGGAAATGTGCATGATGCGAGGCACAAAGCCAGTGTCACACATAAAAAAGCTTTTAAAAATTTCATTTTTTCACCTTATAACGATTGATAATTATCTGCCAAATTTGGTAACAATAATATTATAGTATTATGATGCGGTCTTTTCAATAACTACCATACAAATAAATATATTTTTTTGATTACAAATAGATAACATTTGAGAGATATTTATTGACAAAGCGACAGTATATATTATAATAAGGGTGTAGATTATAAAAGGGGGAATGTAGGATGGGAAAGAAGGAACAGGAAAAGAAGATTTCCGTAGAGCTGGATGATAAGGCACTGGACAATGTAAGTGGCGGTTACGTTGAGGAGATAGTTCCTCCGGATATCATTGATAATATTGTGGGTGCAATAACAGAGGCGTAGTCATCCCGACCGGAGTTACTAAATTAAGCGATGAAACGATGATTATTTTTTCTAATGAGTAATTATAAAAAATAGTCAACCAAAAACAGATGCACCCTATGGGATAGGGTAAGATATTCCGGAATTTCAGAAGGAAAACAAGGAGGTGCTTGGTTATGGAAAAGAAGGTAATTGCTCTGATTGCTCATGATAATATGAAGCAATCTATTATAGAATTTTGCAACGATTATAAGGATATTCTCTGCAATCATACACTGGTGGGTACAGGAACAACATCTAAAAGAATAAGCGAAGCCACAGGCCTTACTGTAACAGGCTATAAAAGCGGTCCGTTGGGCGGTGACCAGCAGATAGGCGCAAGCATTGTGGAGGGCAGAACTGATATTGTGATATTCTTTTCAGACCCACTCACAGCACAGCCTCATGATCCTGATGTTAAGGCGCTTTTGAGAATAGCGCAGGTGTATGATATACCGATTGCTAACAACCGATCTACAGCGGAATATATTATGCATTCCGATTTGCTGGAAAAGTAATATATTGCGTGATATGTGGATAAAATATGTTGAGAAAGGGGAATGATTTGTATTCTCTTGAAAATAGCTTCAGGGATATAATGCAAATCACACAGAGAAGATGATAGAATATATGCCTTACATTTGGCTTGCTGTCATAGTGTTTACAGCGATATGCGAATTTGTCACCACTCAGCTGATATCTATCTGGTTTGTTATTGGCGCAATATGTGCGCTTGTGACATCGCTTATCACAGACAATGTGTTTGTGCAGGCAGGCGTGTTCCTTGTGGTAACGCTTATAACACTCATAGCAACAAGACCAATCGTAAAAAAGATGAAAAGCTTCCAAAAAACAGAGACTAACTCAGACCGTGCCATTGGCAAAACAGCGGATGTTATCTTAGAGATAAACAATATGCAAGGTCAGGGTCAGGTTAATGTTGAGGGCGCTGTGTGGTCGGCACGCAGTGAAGACGGAGAGGTGCTGGAGGTAGGCACCAAGGTTCGCATTTTGAGGATAGAGGGCGTAAAGCTTATCGTAAAGAAAGAGGCATAAGCCTTATTTATTGAAAAGGAGAATTTATTTATGGGAATATATGCTATAGCAGGACTTATCGTACTTGTGCTCTTGATTGTCATAGCCAATATCAAGATAGTGCCACAGGCACACGCATTTGTAATAGAGCGTTTTGGCGCTTATTATGCCACATGGTCTACAGGTCTTCATGTGAAGATACCTTTCATTGACAAAATATCAAAGAAAATATCTCTCAAAGAGCAGGTAGTAGACTTTCCGCCACAGCCTGTTATCACAAAAGATAACGTAACTATGCAAATAGATACCGTAGTTTATTTTCAGATAACGGATGCAAAGCTCTATACCTATGGCGTAGAAAGACCGATAAGCGCTATCGAAAATCTTACAGCCACAACCCTGAGAAACATAATTGGTGAGCTTGAGCTTGACCACACACTTACATCACGTGACGTTATCAACTCCAAAATCAGAGTTATCCTCGACGAAGCCACAGATGCATGGGGTATTAAGGTGAACAGAGTTGAGCTTAAAAACATTTTGCCACCAAGAGAGATTCAAGAGGCAATGGAGAAGCAGATGAAGGCAGAGCGTGAGCGTCGTGCAAGAATTTTGGATGCTGAGGGTGAAAAACGCAGTGAAATCCTTGTTGCAGAGGGCCACAAGGAGGCAGCCATACTCAAGGCAGATGCTGTGAAAGAAACTAAGATTCGTGAGGCACAGGGTGAAGCTGAGGCTATTCTCGCAGTGCAGACAGCATATGCAGATGCACTTAAGCTCCTGAACGAGGCTAACCCTAACGATAAGGTTATTGCTCTCAAGAGCCTAGAGGCATTTGGCAAGGCAGCAGACGGCAAGGCTACAAAGATTATCATACCATCTGAAATACAGTCTATGGCAGGCTTGGCTGCATCTATAAAAGAGCTTGTTATCACAGATGATAAGCAATAAACAGACAGTAAGTATTAATGTAAAAATTTTGGGCTGTTGCATTAGGTTTAATATGCACAAATAAACGAGGTTGTTATCAAAATTGGCTCCCTCTGACGAGGGAGCTGTCGAGTGAAACGAGACTGAGGGAGAGAAAAACTGCTTTTTTGCAGTATTTTTACCTTTTTTCTCTCCCTCCGTCAAAACTTCCTCAGCCTCCCTTGTGTAAATGGAGGTGGATTTTGCGAAGCAAAAGACGGAGGGATTGTATAGTAAATATATCACAAAACAACCCCTCAGACAGCGTTGCTGACAGCTCCCCTTTCACAGGGGAGCCTGGCAAATTGTGCAAATTACCTCTAGTGCAACAGTCCTTTTTTGTTGTGAAAAATGTCGTTTAAAAGTTTTGGCAATTTGCTTGCATTATATTGACAAAGCTTTTTGTGAGAAATATAATAGATGAGGAAAAAAGCTTGATGGAGGACGTTAAATGAACTGGGTAGAAATCACTATTGAGCTTTCGGTGGAAGACCTCGAAAAAGCAGGCAATATAGCCAATATGGTGGTGCCTTATGGAATATATATAGAGGATTATTCTGAGCTGGAAGCCGAAGTGCTTGAGATAGCAAATATAGACTTGATAGATGAAGACTTGTTGCAGAAAGACAGAAGCAAGGGATTGATACATATCTATATTAGCCCTGAGGATAACCCTCTTGAGGCTGTGGCTTATCTTAAAGAAAGATACGATAGCGAAAATATAGAGTATGATATCAGGCTGACAGATTGCGAAGACGAGGACTGGCTAAATAACTGGAAACAGTATTTCCATCCGATACCGGTAGGCGAAAAGCTTCTTATTCGTCCTACATGGCGTGATAAATACGATGCTGGTGACAGAGTGGTGATAAATCTTGATCCGGGCCTTGCCTTTGGTACCGGCACGCACGAAACCACAAGACTGTGCTTGCAGGCACTGGAAAAATATGTTTCCGACGGCACAAGAGTGCTTGATGTGGGCTGTGGCAGTGGTATACTGGGCATTGCGGCTTTGTTGCTTGGAGCAGACAGTGCCGAGGGAGTCGATATAGACGAGCTTGCTGTTAAGACCGCTAAAGAAAACGCAGTGCTTAACCATGTGGAAGACAAAATTTTGCTTCGCCATGGCAACCTTGCCGATAAAGCATCTGGTATTTACAATGTAATCACAGCTAATATCGTGGCAGACGCCATCATTATGTTATCATCTGATATATCACAGTTTATGGACAAGGATAGCATTTATATAATGAGCGGTATTATTGATTGCAGAGTAGACGAAGTAAGAGAATCTCTCAAATCAAAGTTTGAGCTGATAGAAGAGCTGGAGGAGAGAGGCTGGTATTGCCTTATTGCAAAATTAAAGTAATTACATAAAAGGAGTATTTTACCATGAAAAACAAGAAATCAACATCAGAAAAAATTAATCTTATATTTTCAGCATTTCTAATTTTTGCATTTATTATTTGTACATATTTTATAGGTTCATATTCTACTACTATTGCAAATGATGTGTTGAGAAACGCAGTGCCTGTTATTCTGTTTATAGTTTTTGGACTCTTTCTCTTTTATGCCACAAGAGTGGGCGATGGTAAGCCTGTTTACAGAGTAAGCGCAGCAGTGCTTTTGCTTATCGTTTGCCCTAGCCTTTATATATTGCTTGCATATTTGCTTGAGGCATTGCCTTTGCATGAGCAGATAGCCACATATGGAGATACTATGACCAAAATCGCCGCCGTAGCACTGGGTTATGGCTTGCCATATTCATTTGTAAGTGGATTTGAGCTGGCTTGTGATGATGCAGAAGAGCTCGTAGAGGATGATATGGCTCAAGATACTTCAGCAGAAGAAGAGGAAAAAACAATATCAGAATATAACACAGAAGAATCAGATGCAGAAGATGCAAATAGCACCGACAACACCGAGAATGAATCTGATGCTACTGAGGAATAATATATAAATTAAATTAATAATTAGATAACGGAGGAAAAAAGGGTGGAATGTACACACGATTGCTCAAGCTGTTCAGAAAAGTGCAGTTCGAGAGAAAATACAATACCAAAGGAAAAATTAAACGAGCTTAGCTCTGTAAAAAAGGTGATAGGAGTTATCAGTGGTAAGGGAGGCGTAGGAAAATCCCTTGTAACATCTTTGCTTGCTGTTGCTATGAACAGAAGAGGTTTTAAGTCTGCTATACTAGATGCAGATATAACAGGCCCATCTATCCCTACAATATTTGGTGCAAAATCAAAGGCTATGGGCAACGATTTTGGTTTACTACCAAACACAACTAAAACAGGCATTGATATAATGTCTATAAATATGCTTTTGCAAAACGAAACAGACCCTGTTATTTGGAGAGGTCCTGTTATCGCCGGCACAGTTAAGCAATTCTGGAGCGAGGTTATCTGGAAAGACGTTGATTATATGTTTGTGGATATGCCACCGGGAACAGGCGATGTGCCACTTACAGTTTTTCAATCGTTGCCGGTTGACGGAATAGTAGTGGTAACATCCCCTCAAGAGCTTGTTTCTATGATAGTTTCCAAGGCTGTTAAAATGGCAGAGATGATGAATATCCCTGTGCTGGGCCTTGTGGAAAATATGAGCTACTTCGAGTGTCCTGATTGCCACCAGAAGCATAGCATCTATGGCGAAAGCAATATTGACAAAATTGCTGATGAATATGGCTTAAAGGTGCTGGGTAAGCTTCCAATCGACCCAGACCTCGCAAAATGCTGTGACACAGGCACATTAGAGCTTTATAGCCGTGACTTGCTAGAAGAAGCAGCCGATATTATCGAGAAAATATAATAACAAATACAAAAATCAAAAAGAGCTGTTGCATTAAGGTCAATATGCACAAATAAACGAGGCTGTTATCAAGATCGGCTCCCTCTGACGAGGGAGCTGTCGAGTGAAACGAGACTGAGGGAGAGAAAAACTGCATTTTTGCAGAATTTTTATCTTTTCTCTCCCTCCGTCAAAACTTCGTTTTGCCACCTCCCTCATCAGAGGGAGGCGCAAATTGTGCAAATCGACTCTAGTGCGACAGCTTTGTTTTTTTGTTAAATAGTTAATAAAAAACGGTTTTTATTAATTTCGAAGGATGAGTAAAATAACAATAAAAAAGCATCAGAAAAAACCGCATTTTACAAAAAAATAATAAATAATGGGAAATATTGCTTATTTCCATTGACTTTTTAATAAAAAAAAATTATAATTGATACGTTACCGTCTGCAATAGGATATTATTGTAGGCAATAAAATAAACGGAGGTTACTAAAGAATGAAAAGAGTACCAAAATTCTTGTTCATCATCTTGGCTCTTTTGATTGCTTCACTCAGCGTTTTGTCTGTTGTCGGCGTATATAGCCGTACAGGTGACAACCAGACAGCTGTTATCAAGGGCATCAAGGATATAAGATGGGGAATCGACATTAAGGGAGGCGTCGAGGCAACATTTAAGCCGGAGGGCGACTATAAAGCCACAGAAGGCGAGATTGAATCGGCAAAAGCAATTATCGAAACACGTCTTGTTGCTAACAATATCACAGACTATGAGCTGTATGCAGACGCTTCAAACGGACGTATAATTGTGCGCTACCCTTGGAAAGAAGACGAAAAGGACTTCGATCCGGAAAAAGCAATTCAGGAAATTTCAGCCACAGCAGAGCTCACATTTAAGGCTGGTTCAACATACGAAAGCGAAACACTCGTAGATGGTTCTATGGTTTCTAAGGCAGAAGCCGGTGTAGATAACGCAGGTAACTATCTTGTTTCTCTTGAAATGAATGCAGAGGGTACAACTGCCTTTGCAGAGGCTACAGAAAAGCAACTTAATGATGTGCTTTCAATCTGGATGGATGATGTTATGATTTCATCTCCTACAGTTAACAGCGTTATCTCAGATGGTAAATCTCAGATTACAGGCGATTTTACAGCTGAAGAAGCTAACGATCTTGCTACAAAGATTAATGCCGGTGCACTTCCATTTAAGCTCGAAACAGTAAGCTTCGGTTCTGTTAGCCCAACACTTGGTTCTAACTCACTTTCTTCAATGGCAATTGCAGGCGCCATCGCAATGGTATTGGTATCATTGTTCTTGATCATATTCTACAGACTTCCTGGATTTATCTCTGTTATCGCACTCTGCGGTCAAATGGCACTCACAATTGCATCTATCTCAGGATTTTTCCCTGTGTTTAACAGCTTTACAATGACATTGCCGGGTATTGCAGGTCTTATTCTTTCAATTGGTATCGGTTGTGATGCTAATATCATTACAGCAGAACGTATCAAAGAAGAGCTTCGCACGGGCAAGAGTGTCGAGAGAGCAGTTTATAAGGGTTGCCAAAACAGCTTGTGGGCTATAGTAGATGGTAACATGACAATTGTTATCGTTTCTGTTATCCTCATGCTCGTGTTTGGTCCTTCAAACATCCTCTCAAGATTCTTCGGACTTTCCACAACAGGTGCAATCTATTCATTTGGTTATACACTCCTTATGGGCGTTATTTCCAACTTTATCATGGGCGTTCTTTGCGGAAGAACAATGTTCAAGGCTTGCTCCGGAATTAAATCTCTCCGTAAAAACTGGCTTTGGGGAGGTAAAAAATAATGAAAACAAATATCAAATTTGCTGAAAATGTTAAAAAATATGTTTGCGTTTCTGCAATTATTATTCTTGTTGGTATCGTGTGCAACATTATTTTTGGTGTGCGTCTTGATATTCAATTCTCGGGTGGTACAATCCTCACATACTCCTACACAGGCGATATCGCTGAAACTGAATTAAAGGATTATGTTCAGGAGATCACAAAAGACAAAATCACAACAACCATCACAGATGACTTTTCATCAAATGGTCACATCATATCTGTTCAGTTCTCAGGAAACAAGGCTATCTCACCTGATGAGCAGAAGGATATCATCTCAAAGCTTAACGAAAAATACGCTGACAACAACTTCGAGCGCAGAGAATCAACATCTGTAGAGCCTACAATGGGCTTTATGTTCCTTATCAAATGCTTGTGCGCTATAGGTATTGCAGCTATATTGATGGTTATATATGTTGCGTTTAGATTTAGAAAGATCGGTGGTCTTTCTGCAGGATGTATGGCTTTGGTAGCATTGTTACAGGATATCGTAATCGTTTATTTTGTATTCGTTATCCTAAGATTACCAATCGACAGTAACTTTATGGCTGTTATCCTTATGATCATCGGTTACTCACTCAACGATACAATCGTTATTTACGACAGAGTAAGAGAAAACCGCAGACTTATGGGAAGATATGCTACAGATGCAGAAGTGTTTAACAAGAGCGCAAACCAGATGCTCAAGCGTACAATCTTCACATCTTTCACAACAGTTCTTGCTATTGGTGTAGTTCTTGTAGTTGCTACAATTATGAATATCGAGTCTGTTAAGAGCTTTGCTCTTCCAATGATGTTTGGTGTAATTTGCGGTTGCTATAGCTCAAACTGCATTGCCGGTCCTCTATGGGTTGCATGGAGAAACCGTAAAGCTAAAAGATTAGCAAAAGACTAATTTATAAAACACCTATAAATTACAATCCCCGATATGTGATATTATCATCATATATCGGGGGTTTTTGCATTGAAAATAACCTTAAAAGCTTGTGTAAATTCACTAAATATTGTGGCCATATTTTGTTAAAAAAATACTTGTAATAAAATTGTTTTTAATGTATAATTTAATACAATATGATGTAGTATTTGTATAATACACCATAATTCTAAAAAAAACGGAGGCAAAAAAATGAAAAAAGTAATTGCCATACTGCTGTCAGCTATGATGATAATTTCATCTGCTGTTATTGCAGTAAATGCAGAAGAGATCAAGGATGTTTTTGGCGTAAACGAGCAGTCAAAAGCAGTGGAATCTCTGAACGATGTCGTCTCAACAAACGAAAGTAGAGGAGATGGAGAGTATTTTAATTTACAAAAAGTAACATACTCATCTACATATGCCCCTCTAGGTAATGAATCGCTTGACGGCTACAATAATACTGTTCGTACCTATGGTACAGGTAATATAAACAGAAACAGCCAGAACCCTAATGATTATAACCTTACAACTCAGTTCACAATAAAGGCATCAGCCAGTGCTACAACCGGTGAGCTTATTATTCCGCTCGACCATATATATGATGTTTCAGATTCACTTTCAAGTTCCTCAGCACCTTATTTCAAGAATTTTACATATAAGGTTGGCGATAGTACTACACAAAGTGCAACTGTTCAAAACGGCCCTGTGTATGGTATTTCAGGTACAAATAAATATCTGAGCCTACCGCTCGTTTCACAGGCATCAGCTGAAACAAACCTTAATGTATACTTGTACTCTCAGTTCGAGTTTGATCATGTTTCTTTTGTTAAGAGAAACGCAGTATTCTTTGACAAGTATTACACAGCAGCTAATGATGCAGTTGATGGCGAGTTAGAAGCAGCCCTTTTGTCTTCTCATAAGGGATATTTCTACCAAGATCCTTCTATTTATATTATCCAAATTAATGACGGAAACATTTTCCGTGGGGTAGAAACTCAGGAAGCTAATAACTATCACGTGGCATATGAGACTGTAGCTGATCTGGATGAACACATGGAAATTCCTCTTGCAAACGTGGAGCATCCTGTTGAATCTACCATAACAATCTCACCAGGTGTAGAATTAGAGATTACCACTGATTTAGATAAGCTTCAGGTTTCAGGTGATATAAACACCGGCTACACAATAATATCATATGTTACAAGCCCGGGAACTATAGAAGAAGGTAGAATTTATTCAACAGCCAACAATACAATCGATTTATATAAGATTACTGTACCGGAAACCAGCGAAATAACAGAGGTTATTATCTCAGAAACCATTGTTGCACACACAGAAGATGGAGACGAAACAAGAACAGTAACTGAAAAAATTAATGTTATAGATCCTATTCAAGATCTTAAAGACAGTGCATTTATAATGAAAGAGAGCCAGATTTTTCTCGACCTAAACACACCTGATTTTAAACAGGATAGTCTTAGCACGATTCAAAGGTTAAGCAACGAAGGTATATTGCCTATAGAGGGAGTTAGCTATACTTGGGAAAATGATAGCAACCTGCCTGCATCTATGTCTGATGTAGCATTCTCTTGGGGTCCTTTATACAAGTCAAATGTAGAAGTGTTTATTAAATCTAATTTCGACTCCAGAACAATAACTTTAGAAAATGTTGTTAATAACAAAGCTTATACTGTAGGTTACGATAGTAATGCCGAAATCAAGCTAAATTCAGGTGAGTGGATCGAAAAGATTACAACTGTACCTGTGTATACCGATGATGATGGTGTAACTCACTACGGAATAAAGGGAGAGGACAATGCTCGCGATATCGCTTCTCCTATTGGAATGTCATATGTTTCTGTCGATGGCAAAAATCCAAAAACCGGTGCCGAAATTCAGCATATGGAAGAGTCTGTTTTCAACTACACATTAAAATATATAGCTGACTACACATTTGGCGGGGAGGAGAAAACAGACGTTGTTGACAAGGCAAAGTACGAAAACGGTGTTGGCACAATAACTGCATCTAACAAGCTTGTTTACACTCGTCCTTATATAAGCCATACAGTATATATGCAGGTTGTAGACAAAACTAAGCAGAGAGTATCAGCTCAGAGCGGAACAGAAACAACAGATGTTGAAGTAACAATGTCTATTCGTAACGTTGCTTTTAGTAATAATAAAATGGTATACTATTCTATGTTTGAGGATTATAGCTGGGTAAATCCTGTAGTTACATTTGAATTGCCACTTGGTGTAAAATTCAATACAAGCAGTGATAAGCTCACAAAGAATACCTCAACTAAGTATACTATGATAACACCCGGTGATGTTGTAACTAAATATCCGGAGATAGATAGAAACTATAGTAACTCATCCTATAAATATAGTGATACAGACATAGAAGTTGTATTTGAAAGATTGCCGGACACAGCAGACGGCAGAGAGGTTTGGAGATCTACTACTTATACTAAAGTTGAGAGAACAGATACCAGTGTATATTCTTTTATTGCAAGTACCCCAACTGTTTACAATGCACTTGTACCAATACCACTTACTCTCACATCTGATGCTTTAGGCGGTTATCAGTATGTAAATCTTTATACCTCATCAGCTCCATCTCAGGATAACTTTATATGTCAATCAGGACGTCCATCAGCTGCATCTGTACTAAGTATCACAAAGATGACTAGCAAGGTTGTTACAGATGTAAACGATTATGATGCAGATGGATCTGTAACTGACAATGTTGGCGAAATAGCAAATGTTGCCATGTTCTCTGTTAATGATTCATACGAAGTAAATGTTAAGACAGAGTACAAAGATTCTAATGGTAACTTTAGAGATGCATCAAAGGGTGCTATCCCTACAAACATTGGTGGAATCAACGAGTATCGTACAATTATCAGAAATGATGGTAATGTAAACATCACTAAGATTGTTGTTAAAGATATATTCCCAACCTTTGGTAAAGTTAAGTCTACATACGTTGATGATAGTATGTATGTACAAATTCTTAACAAAGAGGGTAAGGTTGTTGAGACTGTTAATGACTTTGCAACCGAAGGCACAACCACTATGACATTAACTCTTCCAAGCGTAGTGCTATTGCCTGGATATTCTCTCAGAACAACCGCCCAGTTCATTGTATCTGCAGATGCACCGGTAGGAGTTACAGCAGATAACAATATAGATATTAGTTCATATTTTGCCGGTAGCGTAAAGACTACCAAGGTTCTCCAGCCATATATCACTGAGGGCTGGGGTGAAGAGCCGGAATTAGATATTTACACATTGGTATTTTTAAATGACCAGCTCAATTCAGACTCAGTATACTATCAGATTCTTGAGGATGTAGAGGGACCAACATATACACTTACATCAGCACCAATCACAGAGGTTTACGGTGAAAACGCAAGCTTAGTTAAAGACGGCGTTCCTTTCTATGATAGTTTGTTGTTTGCAGGATGGTTTAAGACTAAGGATGCATCACAATATGGCGATGGAGAAGATTACCATGTAGATCCTACACAGGCATTTGGTCAAGAGATTAATTTTGAGGATTGCGAAGTAGTTGAATCTGTTACAATTGATTCAAAAGAATACACTAATGTAATCTATCTATACTCCGGATTTGTAAGAGAAGATAGCGTAACTAAGAATACAGCAGATAATAACGACTATGGTACTTCAACACTTCCTGGTTTCTCACTAGAAGGCGTTCAGATCAGAAATCACAAGTGGGTTGATCCTTACGATGACAACGGTGTTCATAACACAATAAATGATGCCCTCAGATTCGTTACTATCTATAACAACAGTATGCTTGATGAGCTCCAGAGCCTCTACAATTCTAAAGTAGACTATGGTTATGCAGCATGTGCAGCTAAATTTATCTCTGAAGACGAAGAGCTTACCCTTACATCAAATACTCATGTAAAGGATGAGGTTTGCACAAAGGCTGTGAATGAAAAGAACCATAAGTATTTTGATGATTATCGCATTTCAACATTTGTTATAACATATGACAACTCAGCAGATCAACAATACCTTGATCAGTATGTAGAGGCAAGAGCATATGTTAAATATGTTGATGCTAATGGCTTTAACAGAGTGGGCTACAACACATATAGCAATACAAAGTATGCAGGTGGATGCCGCACAAGCTACAACGATACACTTACAGCTTATAATAATATGAACGTTGTAAAGCCACAGCAAGCTTAATGTAGTAGGGAGGAATTAACATGAAAAAATTATATAATTCACCAAAACTATATAATGAAAAACTTTTTGAACACGATGTTATGGCAGAATCAAGCGATTTTTCAACTGATGTATCAACTGACATTTCAACTGATACCGAACAGATTATGGAAACAAACAATATCTACGATAATGCAGATGCAATATTTAACTATTAAAGATAATTGTTGTATTTAATTAGTTTTTTAAAATAGTTAAGGAATTAAAATGTCCCGAAATTTGAGATTTAGGTCTCAAATTTCGGGCTTTTTCGTGCATAATTAAATTTATAATCTTCGATATGTGATGTTATCATCGTTTATCAGGTTATTTGCAATAAAAGTAACTTCAATAACTTTGTGTGAATTGACTAAATATTATGTCTATAATTTGTAAAAAAAACACTTGTAAAAATTATGAATTTGTAGTACAATTTAATACGATGTGATGTAATATTTTATATTATATCATAAAACTAAAAAATGGAGGCAAAAAAATGAAAAAAGTAATTGCCATACTGCTATCAGCTATGATGATAATTTCATCTGCTGTGATTGCAGTAAATGCAGAAGAGATTAAGGATGTTTTTGGCGTAAACGAGCAGTCAAAGGCTGTAGAATCTCTAAGCGATGTCGGCTCAACTAACGAAAGCAGAGGAGATGGAGAGTTTTTTAATTTACAAAAAGCAACATACACATCTACTTTTGCACGAATAGGAAATAAAACACTCGATGGCTATAATAACAAAGTTACAACCTATGGAACAGGTTATGTAAACAAATACAGTCAGAAGCCGGCTGATTATAACCTCACAACTCAGTTTACAATAAAGGCATCAGCCAGTGCTACAAACGGCGAGCTTATTATTCCGCTTGACAATTTATATGTTGTTACAAATTCACTTTCAGGCTCCTCAGCACCTTACTTTAAGGATTTTACGTATAAGGTTGGCGATGGTGCTACACAAAATGCTATTATTCAAACCGGCCCTGTGCATGGTATTGAGGATACAAACAAATATCTGAGCCTACCGCTCGTTTCACCGGACACAGCCGAGACAAACCTCAACGTATATTTAAACTGCATGTTCGAGTTTGATCATGTTTCTTTTGTTAAGAGAGGCGCAGTATTCTTTGAGAAGTATTACACAGTAGCTAATGGTTCTGTTGATGGCGAATTAGAAGCAGCTCTTATGTCTGATCATAAAGGATACTTCTATAGCTCTCCTTCTATTAACCTTGATCAGATAACTGAGGATCGTATTTTCCGTGGAGTAGAAACTCAGACCGGCTTTAACACTCACTCAGCATATGCGACTGTAGGTGATTTTTCTAAACATATGGAGATTCCTCTTGATGATAGTGTGGAGCATCCTGTTGTATCTACTATAACAATCTCACCGGGTGTTAAACTAGAACTTACAACTGATCAGGATAAGCTTCAGGTTACAGGCGATATAAACACCGGCTATACAATTGTATCATATGTTACAAGGCCGGGAGATATATATGTAGGTCGTAATTTCTCAACTGGTAACGCGACATTTGATTCATACGAAATTACTGTACCTGCAACTAGCGAAATAACAGAGGTTGTTATTGAAGAAACCATCATAGCACACACAAAAGATGGTGATGAAACAAAAACAATAACTAGGACAGTTGAAGTTATACCTCCTATTCAGAACCTTAACGACGATGCATTTGGAATGGAATACAACCAGATTTTTCTTAACTTAAATGAACCTAATTTTAAGCAAGAGTATCTTAGTTTAATAAAATCTCTAAGTAACCAAGGTATATTGCCAATAGAGGGAGTTAGCTACACTTGGGAAAACGATAGTGATCTACCGGCATCTATGTCAGATGTAGCCTTTTCTTGGGGATCACTTTACAAGGCAAACGTAGAGGTGACTGCCAGATCCAGTTCCGGTTCCAGAACAATAAAATTGGATAATGTTGCTGATGGCAAAACTTATACAGTAGGTTACGATAGTAATTCCGAAATTAAGCTAAATAACGGCGAGTGGATTGAAAAGATAACATCAATACCTGTGTATACAGATACTGATGGTGTCCACTATGGAATAAAAGGAGAGGATAATGATCGTAATATCCTTTCTCCAATTGCAATCAATTTTATTTCTAAAGATGGTAAAAATCCAAAGACCGGTGCCGATATTCAGCACATGGAAGAGTCAGTTTTCAAAAACACATTAAAATACATGGCTGATTATAAATTTAATGGAGTACAACAGGATAGAGATACAGTTGACAAGGCAATATACGACGAAAACGGTGTTGGTACAATAACCGCATCCAACAAGCTTGTTTACACACGTCCTTATATAAGCCATACAGCATATATGCAGGTTATAGACAAAACTAAGCAAAAGGTAGCAGCTCAGAGTGGTACAGAAACAACAGATATTGATGTAACATTGTCAATTCGTAACGCTGCCTTTGGAAAAGATAGATTGGCATACCAAGCTATGTTTGAGGATTATAGCTGGGTAAATCCGGTAGTAACATTTGAACTTCCAATCGGTGTAAAATTCAATACAAGCAATGATAAGCTCACACAGAACACCCCAACTAAGTATACTATGATAACACCTGGTGATGTCACATCTCAATATCCGGATAAAGATAAAAACTATAGTAGCGCATATTATAAATATACAGAAACAGATGTAGAAGTTGTATTTGAAAGATTACCGGATACAGCAGATGGTAGAGAGGTTTGGAAATCTACTACTTATACTAAGGTTGAGAGATCAGATGGCAGTACTTACTCTTTTGCTGCAAATGTCCCAACTGTTTTTAATGCAGTTGTACCGATACCACTCACACTTACATCTGATGCTTTGGGTGGCCTTCAATATGCAAATCTATACACCTCTTCGGCTCCTACTCAGGATAATTTTATATGTAACTCATCAAAGCCGATAATTTCAACTGTAATAAATAACTCAAAACTAACTAGTGCAGTTGTTACAGATGAAAACGATTATGATGCTGATGGATCTACAGCTGACAATATTAGCGAATTTGCAAATGTAGCAATGTTCTCTGTTAATGATTCATATGAAGTAAACGTTAAGACAGAGTATAAGGACTCTAAGGGTAACTTCAGAGATGCATCAAATGGTGCTATCCCTACAAATATTGGTGGAATCAACGAGTATCGTACAATCATCAGAAACGACGGTAACGTAAACATCACTAAGATTGTTGTTAAAGATGTATTCCCAACCTTTGATGGTGAAAAGTCTACATACGTTGATGATAGTATGTATGTTCAAATTCTCGACAAAGAAGGCAAGGTTGTTGAGAATGTTAATGACTTTACAACCGAAGGCTCAACCACTATGACATTAACTCTTCCAAATGTAGTGCTATTGCCAGGATACTCTCTCAGAACAACAGCTCAGTTCCTTGTATCTAAGGATGCACCGGTGGGTGTCACAGCAGATAACAATATAGATATTAGTTCTTACTTTGCCGGTAGCGAAAAGACTACGAAGGTTATCCAGCCATATATCACTCAGGGCTGGGGAGAAGAGCCGGACCTAGGAAACACATATACATTGGTATTTTTAAACGACCAGCTCAATTCAGGCTCAGTATACTATCAGATTCTCGAAGGTGTAGCAGGACCAACATACACACTTACAGAAGCACCAATCACACAGGTTTACGGCGAAAATGCAAGCTTAGTTAAAGACGGCGTTCCTTTCTATGAAACTTTATTGTTTGCAGGATGGTTTAAGACTAAGGATGCATCACAATATGGCGATAGAGGAAATCACCATGTAGATCCTACACAAGCATTTGCTAAAGAAATCACACTTGCAGATTGCGATGTAGTTGAGTCTGTTACAATCGATTCAAAAGAATACACTAATGTAATCTATCTATACTCCGGATTTGTAAGAGAAGATAGCGTAACTAAGAATACAGCAGATAATAACGACTATGGTACTTCAACACTTCCTGGTTTCTCACTAGAAGGCGTTCAGATCAGAAATCACAAGTGGGTTGATCCTTACGATGACAACGGTGTTCATAACACAATAAATGATGCCCTCAGATTCGTTACTATCTATAACAACAGTATGCTTGATGAGCTCCAGAGCCTCTACAATTCTAAAGTAGACTATGGTTATGCAGCATGTGCAGCTAAATTTATCTCTGAAGACGAAGAGCTTACCCTTACATCAAATACTCATGTAAAGGATGAGGTTTGCACAAAGGCTGTGAATGAAAAGAACCATAAGTATTTTGATGATTATCGCATTTCAACATTTGTTATAACATATGACAACTCAGCAGATCAACAATACCTTGATCAGTATGTAGAGGCAAGAGCATATGTTAAATATGTTGATGCTAATGGCTTTAACAGAGTGGGCTACAACACATATAGCAATACAAAGTATGCAGGTGGATGCCGCACAAGCTACAACGATACACTTACAGCTTATAATAATATGAACGTTGTAAAGCCACAGCAAGCTTAATGTAGTAGGGAGGAATTAACATGAAAAAATTATATAATTCACCAAAACTATATAATGAAAAACTTTTTGAACACGATGTTATGGCAGAATCAAGCGATTTTTCAACTGATGTATCAACTGACATTTCAACTGATACCGAACAGATTATGGAAACAAACAATATCTACGATAATGCAGATGCAATATTTAACTATTAAAGATAATTGTTGTATTTAATTAGTTTTTTAAAATAGTTAAGGAATTAAAATGTCCCGAAATTTGAGATTTTGGTCTCAAATTTCGGGCTTTTTCGTGCATAATTTACTATATAATAAGTGTTGATAACATCACTCAACAATATATCATATATTTAACTTTCTAATTTTATTGAAAAGATAAATTTTTCATGTGTAAAAACAGAATTTATGTTATTAATTTTTGGCATAATTAGCCTAGCATTACATCAAGCAACATCATAATAGCAAATCCTGAAACTATCCCTGTGGTTGCGAAGTATGGTTGGTTGCTCTGATTGCTTTGACATTCAGGAATAAGCTCATGCACAGCTACCAGTATCATTGCACCGGCTGCAAAGGCAAGCGCATATGGCAATATTGCTTCCACATAGACTACTAGCAGTGCACCAATCACACCGGCAATAGGCTCTACAAGCCCTGATGCCTGACCTAGAAAAAAGCATTTCTTGCGAGAATAGCCCTCTCTTCTTAGAGGCAACGAAACAGCCGCACCCTCAGGGAAATTTTGCAAACCAATGCCAATAGCAATGGTGATTGCACCCATAAGGCTTTCTGTGGTAAAGTTAGTTCCTTGTAGCACACCAAATGCCACACCTATGGCAAGACCCTCAGGTATATTGTGAAGTGTGATAGAAAGCAGCAGCATAATTATCCTGTTCATTCTTTCGTTTGGCTTGACGCAAGTATTGTTTACCTTGCTTCGTGTAAAAGTGACGATCTTGTCGCTAACCCACATAAATAATGCTCCTGCTAAAAAACCTACTGTAACAATGATGTATGACGGGAGAGAAGAAACCTTTTCTGCCTGCTCTATTGCAGGCTGCAACAATGACCAAAAGCTGGCGGCTATCATAACTCCCGATGCAAATCCAAGCATTAGGTTTAGAGCCTTAGGTGAAGGCGATTTAAAAAAAACTACAGTGGCTGCCCCCAAAGCTGTCACAAACCATGTGCCCAGAGTAGCTAATAAAGCCAAAATTACTATATTATTCATATTACACCTCCCTGTATATATAATATTTATAATATGTTATTATGGTTCGTTGAAAAGGCGTTTTGGCAATTAAATTTCTGCAAAATTTGATGAAATAATTTGTAATTATTTGAAAACAAATCTCATAGGTTTTCACATAACCATCACATTAGATACTGGCATTGTTTATAATATCTAATAAATGACAAATAAAATTATGCAAAATTTACCATAAAAGTTACAATTTAAAGAAAAAAGTTGCATTGTTGTAATTATTGTGTTACAATAACTCAGATGTTTTAGTAAAGGAGATGTATGCGATGCAGCGTTTAGAGAAATCAAATGTAAATTTGAAATCCGGATTACGCTTTGCAAAGAAAGTAATAACAAATCATAAAAAAGCTTTTATTTCATCAATTTGTGTAGTTGCTACTATTGCTACCTGTGCAGCTACTTTTGTAAAACCAAAATATTATTTTGAATCTGAAACTGCAAGATATTTGGAAGCACCTGTTGTGGTGGGTGCAGAGTCAGCATCAAGAAGCAGCAGCCTTGTTATGGGCTTTGGTGTGTATATAGACGATACACTTGTTGGAGTGACAGAAGATTCTTCGAGATTAGATGGTGCTTTTGAGGATGTACTAATCTCTGTATCATCACAATATGCAAATGCTGTTTCAAAGTTTACTTCCACACCAAAGATAGTTAAAGGTTATTTTGATGGCTCGCTGGTGTGTGACGAGAAGTCTATTAAAGAGAAAATTATCAGTGATTTTGCTGAATATATAGAAACAAAAATTTCAGTTACCAAGGAAGAAACAGTGGAATACACAATCAAAACAAAGTATGATTCCACAAAAGAGTCCGATTACTCCGTTGTTAAGCATGAGGGAAAAAACGGTAAAAAAGCTGTTACAACAGAGATTACATATGTAAACGGCAAAAAAATCGGTGAAGAAGTAGTAAATTCTGAGGTTACAAAGGAGCCTGTGGATAAGCTTATCATAACAGGCAAGGCTTTTGAAAACGGCTGTGCAACCGGTTCGTTTATGTGGCCATGCCCTTATACAACTACTGTATTTAGTGGATATGGCTATCGTGAGGATGGCGCACACTGGGGCATTGATATCAACGACAATGGTATTTACGGAACAGATATTATTGCCTCTGATGGTGGCGTGGTTGTAACCGCTAGCTATGATAACTATGGCTATGGTCACCATGTGGAGATAGACCATGGCAACGGATATATCACTCGTTATGCTCACTGCAGTGATTTGTATGTGAGTGTGGGCGATAAGGTTTCTAAGGGTAGCGTTATAGCTTCTGTAGGCTCTACAGGCGATTCTGAGGCACCACATCTCCATTTTGAGGTTATCGAGAATGGCAACAGGGTTGATCCACAGTCTTTTAGATATTCATATAAATAATAAAATGTAAATTTGGGGCACTCTAATTTGGAGTGCCCCTTTTTAATTTTTGCACAAATAAATGATAAAAGCCATGACGCTCACTATGAAAGCAGTGATAGTCATGGCTTTATTTACATTTTATCAATGAGGGCAAAGATGACAGCTTGCTGTTCTTCACTTAATCGTGCCCAGCGTTTCAGTAGCTTCTGCTGTGATTCGGTGAGAGAAACAGGGGCATCATCCTCTGCGAACAACTGAGATAATGTGATACCAAAGGCAGAGCATATTTTTTCAAGAGACGGTATAGTGGGTATCATATTTTTACGATACCAAGAGGATATAGTGGATTGAGGTAAACCAGATTGTTCCGCAAGCTGATATTCAGTCCAACCTCTTTCTTCACGATATGTAGTTATAGTTGCAAGGATATCTTTCACTACAATTACTCCTCTTCATACTTTTATTCTTCGTAAATTATACTTTGATAAAGCGTTGTAATTTAATTATTTATGTCGTATAATTTTAACGAAATACGCAAATATTGTTGATTAGTATAAGGGGATGATTAAATGAAAGTATATACTGTCAGTTTTTTTGGACATAGACAAATTGACGAGACGTTTGTAATAGAGAAAAACTTGAGCAAATCATTAGGGAGTTAATCACTACAAAAGAATATGTTGAATTTTTGGTGGGTCGTAATGGTGAGTTTGATCTGCTCGTATCATCAACGATACGCAAATGTAAGCGAATTGTTCGTGATGATAATTCCTCACTTGTGCTTGTATTACCTTATATGACGGCAGAATACAGGAATAATAGAAACTCATTCAATGAATACTACGATGAAATTGAGGTATGCTCAGAGTCCGCAGATAAATATTTCAAGTCGGCACATCAGATTAGAAATCGGTGTATGGTTGATCGTTCTGATATGGTTATCTTCTGTGTGGAGCATAATTTCGGAGGTGCTTTTAATACAATGAAGTATGCTATAAATAAAGATAAAAATTACGTGAATTTATATTAGATAAGTGAATCCTAAATTTCAGTTTGATTTATATCTATAATAATTTACTTTGAAAATTTACTAGTAAATTTTTTTACAAAGTTTATTTTGACAGAAATATTGACACAAGCTTCAACAAAAGTTAGAATAATCATAGGCAAGTATAACCCAATATTAATATTTTTACGAAAGAGGTTAATGGTTATGGCAAAATCTATATTTAGAAAAGAAAGTCTTGATAGGGTTTCTTCTCCGGAACAGCTCAACAATTATATAAAGGTGTCAAGCCCCAGTGTGTGGCTTGTGATGATTGCGGCAATTATTTTGCTTGCATCTGTTCTTGTGTGGGCGGTTTTTGGAACACTTCCAACTACGGTTACTCTTAATGGTGTTCATAAGGATGGAAAAATGGTTTGCTATTCTGCAGATGTTTCATCATTATCGGTGGGAGATAATATTGTCATAGATGGTGTAGAGGTAGGGATAATTACCAATATTTCTGAAAAACCTATTTCGCAGGAAGATGTTTCAGCTCAGTATGCTGACGATGAATATACTTTGTATTTACTGAACTTGTCACAGTGGAACTATGTGATAGAAGCAGAGGTAAGTGACATTGCTGACGGTGTTACCGAAATGCAGGTAGTTGTAGACAGTGTTAGTCCGATATCATTTATCATGAATTAATGGGGTGACGAGCTATGAAAAAAGATAAAATCAAAATCCCGTCACCTGTAACAAAAGGCTGTGCTAAGGTGCCTGTTGTTATGCAAATGGAGGCTTTAGAGTGTGGTGCAGCTTCTCTTACAATGATACTTGCCTATTACAAAAAGTGGGTTTCTCTGGAGCAGATAAGAAGTGATTGCGGTGTATCCAGAGACGGTTCAAAGGCTAAGAACGTTTTGGTAGCTGCTCGAAGCTACGGACTTGATGCAAAGGGAATGTGTTACTCGCTTGATCAGATAAAGCAAAAAGGAACATTTCCATGCATTATACACTGGAATTTTAATCACTTTGTTGTCTTAAACGGATTTAAAAAGAACAAGGCAATTATTAACGACCCCGCCAGAGGTCATGTTGAGGTAAGCATGGAGGAGTTTGACAAGAGCTTCACAGGAATTTGTCTTACCTTCAAGCCTAATGAAAATTTTGAGCCGGGCGGTAAGCAGAAGTCGGTTCTTGATTTTGCTAAAAAACGTCTTAAGGGAACTGCTGTTGCGATTGGATTTGTTGTTTTGACAACAGTAATTGCATCTCTTATCAATATTATAAATCCTGCCTTTTCAAGAGTGTTTATTGATAGACTTCTCTCAGGGCAAAATCCGGATTGGCTATATCCATTTACATTAGGAATGGCAGGCTTTGCTATTTTGCAGATAATTGTACTATGGATAAAAGAAATAAACACCCTCAAAATAGAGGGAAAGCTTGCTATAATAGCCAACTCTACATATATGTGGCACGTTTTACGTATGCCGATGGAATTTTACTCTCAGCGTATGGCAGGAGATATAGCCCAAAGACAAAAGCTTAACGAAAGTATAGCTAAAGAGCTGATAAACAGCTTTGCTCCGCTGGTTTTAGATGCTGTAATGATGGTGATTTATCTTGTAGTTATGCTGAACTACAGTGTTTTACTTGCACTTGTTGGTATTTCATCGGTTATAATTAACCTATTTGTAGCAGGATTTATATCTAAAAAGAGAATAAATATTATGCGTGTTCAAATGCGCAACTCCGGTAAGCTTTCCGGAATAACTGTTACAGGTATTGAAATGATAGAAACTATCAAAGCATCCGGTGCAGAGGATGGATTCTTTGAAAAATGGTCGGGATATCAGGCAGGAGTGAATACTCAGAATGTAAGCTACGCAAAGCTTAACAAGTATCTTGGCGCAGTTCCTGAGTTAGTAGCATCCTTGGCTCAGGCTGTGGTATTGATTCTCGGTGTGTACCTTACTATGCAGGGTGAGTTTACAGTCGGTATGATATTAGCGTTCCAAAGCTTTTTAGGTTCTTTTACAGCGCCGGCACAAAAACTGATCAAATCCGGACAACAGGTTCAGGAAATGCGCACAAACATGGAGAGAATAGAAGATGTTATGAACTACAAACCCGATGTAGTTTATTCAGAGGAAGGTCCTGATGAGGATATTTCCTATGCAAAACTAAGCGGTTGCCTTGAGCTGAAAAATGTTACTTTCGGTTATTCTCCTTTTGAGCCTCCCCTTATTGAAAACTTTAACCTAAAAGTTAAAACAGGCGATAGAATTGCCTTTGTAGGTTCATCAGGATGTGGAAAATCTACAATATCAAAGCTTATTTCAGGACTTTACAAGCCGTGGAGCGGTGAAATACTGTTTGACGGTAAGCCGATAAGCGAGATAAACAGAGAAGTGTTCACAGGCTCGTTGGCGGTAGTTGACCAAGACATAATTCTCTTTGAGGATACTATTGCACAGAACATAAAAATGTGGGACTCATCTATAGAGGATTTCGAAATGATACTTGCCGCACGAGATGCACAGATACACGAAGATATTATGCTTCGTGACGGAGGCTATCAGTACAAGATACTTGAGGGCGGTAAGGACTTCTCAGGTGGACAAAGACAGCGAATAGAAATAGCCAGAGTTCTTGCGCAAGACCCTACTATTATCATTATGGACGAAGCTACATCTGCACTTGATGCAAAGACGGAGTATGATGTTGTAAAGTCTATAAAGAACAGATGTATTACTTGTATAGTTGTTGCTCACCGTTTGTCAACTATCAGAGACTGCGATGAAATAATAGTTATGGATAAAGGTAAGGTTGTAGAGAGAGGTACACATGATGAGTTGTACAAGATGGATGGTCTTTACACCAAGCTTGTAACTAACGAATAAGGGAGGTGCTTTTATGGGATGGTTTGACGAACAAATAAGACAGAGAATACAAAACGATGACGGCGCCTTTTCACGTGCGTTTGCAGATATGTCGAGTGTAGTAATGGGCAAGGCATCAACAGCCGCATTTGATGATAACAGAAGACGTACAAAAGATGCCATAGATGAAATATTGAAATTCTACCATGTGGCACCTCAGGAGTTGCCCGATAATCTCACTGATATAAACGAGCAGTTAGAATTTTTGCTGAGACCATCGGGAATTATGCGCCGAAATATCACGCTTGAGGGAAAATGGTATAAAGATGGTATGGGCGCTCTGCTTGGAGCAAAAAAGGACGGCACAGTAATAGCGTTGATTCCAAAGGGACTTTCGGGATATGTTTATCTTGATGCAGAAGCAGGAGAATATGTTAAAGTCAACGCCAAGGTTGCTGAAGGTCTTTCCAGCGATGCAATATGCTTTTATAAGCCGTTGCCTTTGAAAGCGCTCACTATAAAAGACCTCATAAAGTATATATTGAGCGTGCTTTCGGTGGCAGACTATGTAACGGTTACACTTGCGGCACTTGCAGTTACCTTGATAGGACTTGTAAGTGCATATGTAAACAAAGTAATCTTCTCAAATGTTGTAACAAGCGGACAGATGAGCTTGCTATTGCCTGTTACCGTATTGCTAATTGGCGTTACTATATCGACATCACTGATATATATTACGAGAAATCTTGCTCTATCAAGAATTGAAACGAAGCTTAACATTTCTGTTCAATCTGCAGCTATGATGCGTGTGCTTTCACTTCCTGCTGATTTCTTTAAAAAGTATAGTGCAGGTGAATTGTCCAGTAGGGTTCAGAGTATGAGCATACTATGTAATATGCTCACTAATATTCTGCTTACAACAGGACTTTCATCTATATTCTCGATAATCTACATTGCTCAGATTTTTAACTACGCTCCTCAGCTTGTAGTTCCTGCGATATGCGTTATTCTTGTAACGGTATTGTTTTCACTAGTGACATCTGTGCTACAGATGAAAGTTACAAGCAAGGAACTCAGAAGCGATGCCAAGGAAAGCGGTCTGGTTTTCTCACTTTTGTCGGGTATACAGAAGATAAAGCTTTCAGGTTCTGAAAAGAGAGTGTTTGCAAAATGGGCTACCTTATATAAGAATACTGCAGGCTATAAATATAATCCGCCTAAGATTTTAAAGCTTGTAAATGTAATTACCACAGCTATAACCTTAATAGGCACTATCGTTATATACTATGTTGCTGTTATATCGAATGTAAGCGTGGCAGAGTATATGGCATTTGAGGTGTCATATGGTATGGTTAGCGGTGCATTTATGGCAATATCCATATTGGCGGTAGATATAGCCTCTATTAAGCCGACTCTTAACATGATAGAGCCTATAATACAAGAGGTTCCTGAGATAGCCCAGAATAAAAAGGTTGTTACACGAATCTCAGGCGGTATAGAGCTGAATAATATATCTTTCAGATACAATGAAAATATGCCTCTTGTAATTGATAATCTTAGCTTGAAGATAAGAGCAGGACAATATGTTGCAATAGTTGGAACAACAGGTTGCGGTAAATCAACTCTTATGAGATTGATGCTGGGATTTGAGCATCCGCAAAAAGGTGCTATTTACTATGACGGTAAGGATCTTGAGTCGCTCGACCTCAAATCGCTGAGAAGAAAGATTGGAACAGTTATGCAAAACGGCAAGCTGTTTTCCGGCGATATCTATTCCAACATAGTTATATCTGCTCCATGGCTCACACTTGATGATGCATGGGAAGCAGCACGTATGTGTGGTATTGATGAGGATATACGTAGTATGCCAATGCAGATGCATACAATTATTTCTGAAGGTAGCGGTGGTATTTCGGGCGGTCAGCGACAGAGAATTATGATAGCCCGTGCAATCGCACCTAAGCCAAAGATACTTATGTTTGACGAGGCAACATCGGCTCTTGATAACATTACACAGAAGATAGTGTCCGACTCGCTCGATAATTTAAAGTGTACAAGAATTGTAATTGCACACCGACTATCCACTATAAAGCAGTGCGACAGAATTATTGTGCTTGACAAGGGTAAGATTGCCGAGGACGGCACATACGACCAGTTGATAGAAAAAGGCGGAGTTTTTGCTGAGCTTGTGAAAAGGCAAAGACTGGACAGTTAAGATTTGTAAACTTCCGATAATAACCTAAAGATAATGAAAAAGATGACGACAGGCGGAGAGGTAATCGCATATGACAAATGAAATGAAATATCTTTTTTATCTTTTCGCCTGCGGTGTTGCAGGGGAAATGGCAGACCCGCCAAGCGAGAGTGTGGATTGGGAAAAACTAATCAAATTGGCACGTGAGCAGACTGTTACGCTCACAGTGGCTTCTGCCCTTAAAAACTCGCCGGATACGGGATGTCCAAGCAATATTAGAACAGCTTTATATAGTGAGCTTATTGGAACAGCTCTAAAAAGAAAAATCAGACAAGATAAAGTTTTCTCGCTGATGGAGAAAATGGAGAAAAGAGGAATACACTGTGTTCTTCTCAAAGGCGCAGATGTTGCAAGGTATTATAATATGCCTGAATGTAGAATATCAGCCGATACAGATATTTTAATTCGTGAAGAAGATGAGCAGAGGGCATATGAGTTTTTAAGAAAAGAGGGACTCAATGTTGAGCCTTGTGCGGAGGGAGAAAATCACGCTAATTGCAGAAATGCTGAATACGGATTGATAGAATTACACTTGAGAGCGTGGTCTGACGAGGTGAAAAAATACACCTTTAAAGGCAATGGTTTGAACATAAAGGATCGTCAAATAGAGATAGATGGACATAGTGTTTACGTGTTAGAACCAACCACAGCGGCTATATTTTTGACACTTCATCTGGTCAAACACTTTGTTTATTCGGGTATAAACCTAAGAATACTTATGGATATGGTGTTATATCTGAAAAACAACAAGGACAAAATTGATTTTGATTGCTATACTTCTGTTATTAGAGATTTGCATTATACAAATTTACTGGCAAATCTATTTGAAATCTCTGTTCGATATTTCGGATGTGACAGGAGTGTTTTTCCAAGCTTAGATGCTGATGCAAAGGATAGTGAAATTGAGGCTATTATTGATGACACCGAGCAAGGCGGTTGGATGGGAATGAACAAGGAGTCTGAACGCTGGAATGTATGGGTGTATTATTTAAGAGAGAAAAAGCTTTCGGAAAATAGCAGTATTTCACGTGCTTTTGCATATATAAAAAGAATGTTTTCTCGTATAAGAGAAGCACTTTTCCCTAGTGTTGAGCGGTTGTCGAAGAATTATCCTGATGTTAAGCGAAAAAAGTGGAAGTATCCATTCTATTTGATTCATCGCTTGATTTTTAGAGTAGGCAAAAGAGTTGTGGCAGGTAAGCTTGAGGAAAGCACCGTGCCTGAGGATAGACTTCCAAATAAAAACGAGCGAAAAAGACTTGATTTACTAAGGGATATGAACGTTATTTAAGTTGCGTAACAGAAAAAGTAAGAGAAAAATGCTTGATATAGTGGGAAGAATATGGTATAATCACATTCCTAGTATTCTATTTAGAAGATACAATATGGAAGTGATTACTTTGAACATACCGTTTTCGCCGCCCGATATAGGTGAAGATGAAATACAGGCTGTGAGTGAATGTCTGCGCTCAGGCTGGATCACCACAGGCCCTGTTACAAAAAAATTTGAAGATAATATAGCAGAATACTGCAAAACCAAAAGAGCCGCCTGTCTTAGCTCTGCCACAGCGTGCCTTGAGCTTTGCCTCAGAATGTTGGGCGTGGGCCCCGGAGATGAGGTTATCACCAGCGCTTATACATATACGGCAAGTGCCAGCGTAATACACCACGTGGGAGCTAAAATTGTGCTTGTCGATACAGCTAAGGATTCATTCTTTATGGACTATGACAAGCTGGAGCAGGCTATAACCGAGCACACAAAGGTTATTATTCCTGTGGATTTTGCAGGTGTGATGTGCGATTATGAAAAGATATTCGATATAGTCAATCGCAAGAAAAACCTCTTCAAGCCAAATAGCAAAATCCAAAAAGCATTTGGAAGAGTGGTTGTCGTGTCAGATTCGGCTCACGCATTTGGCTCACGCAAGGATGACAAAATCAGCGGAAGCCTGGCAGATTTTACCTGCTTCTCTTTCCACGCTGTTAAGAATTTAACCACCGCCGAGGGCGGAGCTGTAACATGGCGTGAGATGGAGAGATATAGCAGTGACCTTATCTACACCACATTTATGAATCTATCACTGCATGGCCAAACAAAAGATGCCCTTGCAAAGACCAAAGCCGGCTCATGGGAGTATGATATCGTAAGCCCTGAGTATAAATATAATATGACAGACATAATGGCATCTATTGGCGTGGTTCAGCTCAGTAAATATGATGCAAAATTGCAAAGAAGAAGAGAGCTTGTAAAAAAATATGACGAAGCTTTCAAAAATCTCAATATAGAAACTTTGCCACATCTGTCGGATGGCAATCTCTCCAACTGCCATCTCTATATAGTAAGGCTCAAAGACAAATCTATAAAGTTCAGAAACAATCTTATAGAAAAGCTCTCTGAGTATGGCGTAGCTGCAAATGTGCATTTCAAGCCGTTGCCTATGCTCACTGCATATAAGAATTTGGGATTTGACATCAAAAATTACCCCAATGCCTACGATATGTATAAAAACGAGATAACCCTGCCACTCAACACCTGTATCACAGATGAGCAGGCAGATTATGTGATAGACACATTTATCAAACTAATGAAAGAAGAGTGATTTTATGTCTTTGGTAGTTACCGTATTTGTAAATGAAGGTATCGTTATGGCAAGTGATAGCAGATGCACCTATAATATTATGGAAAAAAACACCCAGCAAAACACAGTTGTGCATAAGCTCGGTGTGCATACTAACAATTCTACTATCAAAACCTTTTTGTGCCCGAATAATAACGGACTATCTGTGTGTGGTGAGGCATCTATAAAAGGTAAGCCAATCACAGGCTTTATAGAGAGCTTTATTAGAGAGAGAATCAGTCCGGATACCGATATTGACGAAGTGCCACAAAAAATCATCAACTATTTCGGCAGATTAGACCCCAAGCCAAACGCTATGTTTACAGTAGCAGGTTATCACAAGAGTGGCGAAGGCAACAATCTGGTTCAGAGAGTGTATAAGGTGAGATTACAAGACGGCAAGATAGATAAGCTCAACACCGAAACTCAGGGCGCCACATGGGAGGGCGAAAGCCTAACTCTCACACGCCTTTTGCAACCGGTAGCACTCAAAGGCCGTGACGGCAACTATCAGGATCTCCCACATTCTGAGATAGCATGGAACTTTTTTACATTGCAGGATGCAGTCGATTTCTGCAACTATGCTATCAAGACTACTATCGACACAATGCATTTCCAAAGCGTAGTAGAAACAGTAGGTTCACCTATCAACACACTTGTTATCAAGCCTGAGGAAACCCGCTGGATAGCAAAGCAAGAGCTTCACTGCTGATTAAATTATTATATGAGAAAACAAAGCCGATACAGAATTTGATGATTCTGTATCGGCTGTTTGATATTTTAGGATATTATTTTGTTATTGTTACGATAAACCCATCCACGTTGTTACCGCTTACTTGATATTCCCCACTTTTTGGAACATACACATTGTAACCCTTGCAGTAGTAGATTTCATAGGTCTTGTTTTTGAAGGTGTATTTCAGGTGCTTGCCATCAATAGGATAATTCTTGAGAAAATCAATATATTCCTCAAAGCAGAAGTTCATTTCTTGCATAATTTTAGAGTGTGGTATGCCCACATATCTAAAATGCCATGGCTCATAATAAATGCCCGTGATATCCTTTTTAGATTCTTGATATCTTACCACAAAGCCATAGTCCGGTGCAGAGTCGTTAAGTTTTTTGAATTCACCATCACCGGTGTATTCTAAGGTGACACCATTATAGCCGTCTATTACATTAATATCCACAGCATATCCGGAATGATGCTCGCTATAGCCGGGCTTTGCAACCCAATGCACAGCCTCTTCAGAATCAGTCTCCAGTAGCTCGTTTTCGTATAGCGTTTTTTGCAGGTCATATGAGCGGTATCCACTCGTCACATTTATAGTGGAATTACCTGTTTTTTCATAAAAGTGATTAAGCAGGTCGTTTAGTGCAATGGCAACATCTTCTTTCATAATGATGCTGGAGTCTGATATAGAGTATTTATCGCTTTTATAATCCATCATTCCCACAAGCTCGTCTGTAATATCACGAGTGAATTTGTATTGGTTGCCAATTAGCACAAGGTCGCCTACGGAGAGATCGTCGAAATCCTTGGTAATAAGATTATAATTCTCAATATCGGCAGGCTCGTTATCTGTAATCTCTATTCCGCTGCCTACCTCAAAGTGACTTTCATTAGAGCTTGGCTTTGAATCGAGGTTTGATATATTGTACACCATGAACACCACCAGCAACACAATACCCGTAGGCAACAGCCAGTTGAAGCGCTCTTTTTTTCTCTTTTGGCGATTCTGAGGATTTGTATTTTTACAAGACCTGTTATTGTTATTTGCAGTTTGTTGCATACCTTTTAGTTTTTATAGGATTGATGGCAAGAAAATGAAAATCCTATATACCTCCGTCAATAACTATATGATTTATTATAGCACCCTTTTAGGTAGTTGACAACAAGGATTTTGGAGAATTTTTGTGCTGAAAAATCACAAAAAAGCATAAAAAAGGTAGCAAAAAGTCATAATTTTAGCCCAGACTGTAATCACATACAATCTGGGCACGTTTTTTGTTTATGTTTTGATATTAATAAAAAAGTGCAGGCTTTGATTATGAATTAAGCTCGATAAAGTTTACAAGCTCGCCTACAGTCTTGATGCTTTCTACATCAGCATCGTTTACACTCAGGTCAAATTCACTCTCAAGAGTCATCACAAGATCTACCAGATCAAGTGAATCTGCTCCCAAATCCTCTTCGATAAGTGTATCAGATGTGATAGAATCCTCGTCTACATCAAACTGATCTCTCAAAATTGTCTTAATCTTTTCAAATACCATAAACTGAAATCCCTCCGGAAAAATTAAATGAAATATATGTTTTTTACAGCCTGTGGACAAGCATTGTTTATTGTGCTAAAATAGTTAGTGTAATAGAACAACCCCCAAAACTAACGCCCTTCAAACTATTACAGAAACATATTAATAGCAAATCTTTGCTTTGTCAATATGTATTTTGAATAAAATTTTCCATCATATTTATCACGCATTATTTTACAAGATTTGATGCGGATTTTTGGTTTACTAAATTTTTGGAGTAAATAGTTGGGGGTTTCTGTACACTGTGACGTATGGCGAATATAGTAATATTTATTACCCATATGTGTGGGTTTAGTCGTGGGTGAAAATATTTTTTGAGATAAGATGTTATCTTAAAGGTAAAAGGAGAATTGCTGTGAAAAAAAATGTGAGTAATATAGCTTTGTGTGGATTTATGGGCTGTGGCAAATCCACTGTGGGCAGACTCCTCGCTAAATATATGGGTATGAGCTTTGTAGACATTGATACATATATAGAAAAGCAGATGAAGATGAAAATTTCTGCAATTTTTGAGCAGTATGGTCAAGGTTTTTTTAGACGTCTGGAGATGCAAGGCATCAAAGAAATCTGTGCGAAAGAAGGCACAGTTATATCACTCGGCGGAGGCACTATTCTTAATGATGATAATTATAAGGTGCTTGCAGAAAGTTGCAAAATAGTCTATATAAAAGCAACACGAGAAGATTTATACAAAAGACTGAAAAATGATAAAAAACGCCCTCTGCTCCAACAAGGGGACAAGCGAAAAATAATAGACGATCTATACACCTCACGAGAGCCTATATATGCATCACGTGCTGATGTTTCCGTTGCAAGTATGAGAAGCATAGAAGACACAGCCACCCTCATTATGCATATGCTACAGGATAAAAGGAAAGATGGTGACTCATATGAGAGTTCTGAGAAAGCTACAAAATCTCATATTTAATCATAATATTATCATACCTGCTATTGTATGCGCTATATTTGGCATAGCGTCAGGCTTTATATTTAATTACGCCAGCGTTACCACCAATATAATAGCTTTTATTTTTAATATATTTGTGTTTTCACTTAGCATAGCCGTTTCTATCTTTTTTTACCTAAATGGTAAATTAGATGAGAAGCGGATAATTGCTTTTTTGGTGGTGTGTGGTTTTTCGCTGAGATTGCTCTATATTGTCGCTACAAGTGTGGAGCAACGCCAACATGATGTACATTCGTTTGGTGGGTATGACGGCCATGCGGCATACATAGAGTATCTGTTTTTTAACAAAGCTTTGCCCGATGTTGACCCTACGCTGGTGTGGCAGTTTTATCATCCTCCGCTTCACCATATTATATGTGCTTTGTGGCTTTTTGTGCAGACAAAACTGGGCATAGAATATCAAAACGCTCTGGAAGGATTGCAATATTTTACGCTTTTTTATTCCACTGTTAGTATGATAGTCAGTGTGAAGATATTTAGACTGCTCGCTCTAAAAGGAAAGGGTTTGATAATCGCCACAGCGATGGTATGCTTTGCACCCTCGTTTATTATTATGTCTGGCAGTGTAAACAATGACTGCCTTTCGGTTATGTTTATAATCTTGAGCGTATATCTTGCTATGAAATGGTATCAGAAGCCACTTTATAGAACCATTATCAAGCTTGCACTATGCATAGGGCTTGGTATGCTCTCTAAGCTCTCGGCGGGACTTGTGAGCATAGGAGTAGCTATCGTCTTTTTGGTAAGGTTTATCAAAGCAGAGAAAAAACTGCCCATATTTAGCCAGCTAGTCGTCTTTGGCATAATATGCGTGCCTGTGGGGCTTTTGTGGAGCGTGAGAAATGCTGTTTTGTATGGCACCCCTATTAATTATGTGCCAATGCTCGATAATGACAGCTTTCAATATATCGGTTATCACTCTGCGATGGAGAGGCTGATTGATTTTAGACCGTTTCAACTGAGTTCGCCATTTATGGCATGGGGAGATAGGTATTTTGAGTATAACCCTACCATTGGGTTGTTAAAAACATCATGCTTTGGTGAATATGTGTTTGAAGAAGAAATTATTTCCAGAGTTTTGTTTTGGACTTTTTTGGTATGCGTTGTGCTTGCGGTATGTCAGCTTATCAAGACTGCAATTAATATTAAGGACAACAACTGCAAGATGAACACACTGCTTATAACAATAGTGTCTGCTTGTTATCTTGTATCATATTATGTTTTTTGCATACAATATCCTCATACCTGCACTATGAATATCAGGTATGCTATGATTTTTATAATACTTGTGGCATATCTAATGGGTGCATCATTGAATGAGGTGCCTAAGAATAATAAATTTTCCAGGATAAAAAGCATAGCTATTCCTGCGATTGTGGCTGTTTATTCAGCTTCGGCTGTTATTTTTTATTCGGGCATAATGCTGTAAAGTCATTGATTTTTAGATGGCTATGATATATAATTATTAGCGGTTTTTTATGATATTGAGAGGAGATGGACCATAATGTTAAATAATATTCCAGATACCATAGGCTTTCTTAAAGACTATGATCCCGATTTGTCCATGATGATAGAGAGAGAAAAAATTAGACAACAAGGCAATCTAGAGCTTATTGCATCCGAAAATATTGTTTCGCCTGCTGTGCTTTATGCAATGGGAAGTGTTCTCACCAACAAATATGCTGAGGGCTACCCCGGCAAAAGATATTATGGTGGATGCGAGTTTATAGACGAGGTGGAGGAGCTGGCAAGACAGAGAGCTTGCAAGCTCTTTGGCTGTGACCATGCAAATGTGCAACCACACTCCGGCGCACAGGCAAATATGGCTGTGTATTTTGCTATGCTTGAGCATGGCGACACAGTGATGGGTATGAATCTCTCTGAAGGAGGTCACCTTACACATGGTTCACCTGTAAATATGTCAGGTAAGTATTTTAACTTTGTTAGCTATGGTGTAGGCTCCGACAGCCATGTGATAGATTATGATTTAGTTCTAGAGAAAGCACTTGAAATCAAGCCAAAAATGATAGTTTGTGGCGCAAGTGCTTACCCAAGAATCATTGATTTTAAAAAGTTCAGAGAAATAGCCGACGCCTGCGGTGCATATCTGATGGTAGATATGGCTCATATAGCAGGACTTGTAGCAACAGGTGTGCATCCATCACCGGTGCCATATGCTGATTTTGTGACAACCACTACTCATAAGACTCTCAGAGGCCCTAGAGGCGGTATGATATTATGTAAGGAAGAATACGCAAAAGCAATAGACAAGGCTATTTTCCCGGGCACACAGGGAGGCCCACTGATGCACATAATAGCCGCTAAGGCAGTGTGCTTTGAAGAGGCTCTCAAGCCTGAATTTAAGGAGTATGCACAAAATATTGTGAGTAACTCGAAGGCACTTGCAGATGGACTTCTCAAAAGAGGACAAAAGCTCATCTCAGGTGGCACAGACAATCACCTTATGCTATTAGACCTCAGAGGAAGCGAAATCACAGGCAAAGACCTTGAAAAACGTCTTGACGAGGTGCATATCACTGTAAATAAAAACACAGTGCCAAATGAACCAAGAAGTCCGTTTATCACAAGCGGAATAAGAATAGGCACACCGGCCGTAACCACCAGAGGAATGAACGAGGCTGATATGGATGTGATTGCAGGCTTGATATGTGATGCTATTAATGATTTTGATAACAAGCGTGACTATATATACAACACCGTGGCAGAGCTTTGCAAGAAGTATCCTATTTATTAACAGACTCTTTTATAGAATCTAAAAATCTGTTGTAATCCTTATCGCTGTGAATGTATATTATCCTATTATGACTGTTCCAGAGATTGAGGCCTGTTCTGTTCACCACATAACGCTTTAATATTCTTATCATAGCGTGCACACCATATGGTGCTGAGTGAAGAATATGCCTTTTCTGGTCTATCAGCTCACCTGTTACATTCAAAAAGACGATTACCTGATTGCTTGTTATCATATATTTTGATATTTTTACATCGGTGAAACAGCTTTTATATAGCTCGACAGCTTCTTTTACAGCTATGCCACCGGGCATCAGCTCGCCATTTTCAGATTTACGCAAAAACCATTTGCTGTGCTCTAACGACAAAATCACAGCATATACATTGATTTTTTGAAGATAATATGTCTGTTTGTGAATATCGGGCATCTTTGTTTATCACTCCTTTTAGGTGGATTTTTTCTGATATATAAAATTATTATTGGAATATCCGGTGTTCATATTCAGACAAAAATAAAAAGAATAAGAAAGTAAGAGGAAATATCCAAAATGGCTAAATTATATTTTAAGTACGGTGCTATGGGCAGCAGCAAAACTGCACAGGCGCTTATCACAAAATTTAACTATGAGGAGAGAAACATGGGTGTATGGCTGATAAAGCCATCAACCGATACACGTGACGGTGCAAATATAGTCAGATCTCGAGCAGGCCTTGATGCCAAGGCAGATGTTGTGAGGCCGGGTGATGATATCTGCAAGATGTTTGATGCAGTGAGAAGCGAACGTAATATAGACGTTGTCATAGTAGACGAATGTCAGTTTTTCAGCACAGAGCAGATTCAGATGCTCAGAAAAATAGTAGACAGTGACCAAATTCCTGTTCTATGCTTTGGTTTACGCACCGATTTTCTTACACATCTTTTCCCTGGTAGTATGCGCTTGATGGAGATAGCAGACTGCATAGAAGAGATAAAAACAATGTGTCATTGTGGCAGAAAGGCCACTGTGAATGCACGAATAGACGAAAACGGCAGAGTGGTAACAAAGGGTGATCAGATTTTGATTGGTGGCAACGATAGTTACATAGCCATGTGCCACAAATGCTATATGGAAAACATAGAAAATTCGCAGAGAGATTAAAATATTTTAAAAATAAAACTTGACAGGTGCTGTGACCGTGTGCTAAAATACAGAGGTACGTGAAACCGTCAGAATTATTTTTGACGTGGATCATGCCCGGCATAGCCGAGAATGAAGCTGACATTCCTCTGGTTGCGTTTTTACCACGAATGTCTGATAAATGGAGGAAAGAAAATGGACGCATTAAGAACTATTGCACAAAGCTCATTGAAGAATGAAGTACCATCCTTTAATGTTGGTGACACAGTAAGAGTAAGCGTAAACATCCGTGAGGGAGACAGAGAAAGAGTTCAGATGTTCGAAGGCACTGTTATTGCTAGAAAGAGCAGTGGCGTTGCAGAAACATTCACAGTAAGACGTGTTTCCTATGGCGTTGGCGTTGAAAGAGTATTCCCACTTCACTCACCTAACGTAAAAGACGTTCAGGTTATTAGAAGAGGTCGTGTTCGTAGAGCTAAGCTTTATTATCTTCGTGGCAGACAAGGTAAGGCTGCTAAGGTTAAAGAGCAGATTCGCTGATAGTTACTTAAAAGGGGACATTTATCGTGTCCCCTTTTTTACTAACAGTTAAAAATTTTTTCGAGCCAAAACACAATGTATTTTAGCCCGAAATAAGGGAGGGAGTACCGTTTGAAAAAGCTTGATGCAGACCTACTAAAGCAAGCAGAAAAAAACAACGGTAGGCCGCCTAAAGAGCATAAAAAAATAAATCCTATGTTGATAAGCACCTTTGAATGGATGCAAGCAGCCGCCATTGCTATAGTTACAGTGGTTGTTGCTATGACATTTATTTTCCGAATAGTAGATGTTAGAGGTGACTCAATGCTCAACACACTATTTGATGGTGATAAGGTGCTTGTCTATTCATTAATGTACACACCAAAACAGGGTGATGTGGTTATAGTAAGTCATGCCGAAAAGTATGACGAGCCTATAGTCAAGCGTGTAATAGCATCAGAGGGTCAGAAGGTGGATATAGACTATAACACCGGAGATGTCTTTGTGGATGACCAAAAGCTGAGTGAAGACTACCTCACCTTTAAAATAGAGGGGCTTAGAACCGGCTATGACGATATTTCGTTTCCGCTTATAGTGCCTGAGGGGTGCTTATTTGTGCTGGGTGATAATCGCCCGGTCTCTCTGGACAGTCGCACAAGCACTATTGGTTTTGTCGACTGCGATGATGTGATTGGTAAGGCTACATTTGTAGTTTATCCTATGAGTAGGATAACGGCGGTACATTGAGTGTCAGTTTTACAATTTTAAGGAAATTGTAGTTGAGGTTATGGTTATGAAAGATAATAATGATTTTGTAGATGTTTCAAGTGGAGCTCAAAAAGAGCTCGGAGGAGATATACAGGAGCCTGAAACCGAAGGCGAAGAAGCACTTCAAGACCAATTTGAAGAATTGGACGATGGCTTCAGCGTTTCGGATGAAGAACTCAAAAATAAAAAGAAGAGACCATCTGTCGTAATTTTCGAATGGGTGCAGTCTATGATAAATGCCATTGTGATAGTGATACTCATATTCACATTTGTGGTGAGAATTATCAATGTTGATGGCACATCAATGATGAACACATTGCTTGATGGCGACAAGCTTCTCGTCACAAACTATTCACAAAACTACAGCTATGGCGATGTTGTTATAATCAGCCGTGGCACTTCGCTTGAAAAAGTGCTTGTAAAGCGTGTTATTGCAACAGAAGGACAGATTGTCAACATAGATTCCAACACCGGTAAGGTGAGCGTGGATAATGTTGTGCTAAGCGAAGAATACACCAAAGATGGCTTAGACACCTTCAACTATACTGACGATGTGGAGTTTCCTGTAACTGTTCCTGATGGCATGGTGTTTGTTTTGGGTGACAATAGAGCTGTATCAAAAGACAGCAGAGACAGTGAAGTTGGCTTTATTGATGTTAACAATATCATCGGTAAAGCTCAAGCAATTATTTTCCCATACGACAGAATAGGATCTGTTTATTGATTTTAGAGGGTAGCTTGAAATATTATGATGTTTCAAGCTTACCCTTTTTTTATTTTTTTGTATAAATATAGTAAAGAAGAGTTGATTGATATATGGAAAAAAATATGTATTTAAAAGATAATAACAGCGGTATGCTTACTTCGGCTGCTGTTAACTGGTTTCCGGGACATATGACCAAAGCCAACAGAAAGATAGAATCCAGCCTAAAGCTGGTGGATGCTGTGTGTGAGGTGATAGATGCACGTGTGCCACAAAGTAGCCGAAACCCGGAGCTTGACAGAATAATTCAGCACAAGCCGAGGATAATCGTGCTTAATAAATGCGATATGGCAGACCCCAAGAAGACCGCACAGTGGATAAGCTACTACAAATCACGTGGCATCACCGCTATTGCTGTGGATTGTAAGAGCGGTAAAGGAATAAACAACTTTGCGCCAACTGTAAAAAGTGTGTTTGCAGATAAGATAAAGCAGTGGGAAAGCAAGGGAATGATAGGCAGAACTATCAGAGTTATGGTTGTGGGTATACCAAACGTGGGCAAATCCAGCTTTATTAATAAGCTTACAAAAAGCACCCGTGCCAAGGCAGAGGATCGCCCGGGCGTTACCAGAGGTAATCAGTGGTTCACTGTGGATAAGACTCTCGATATTCTCGATACTCCAGGTGTGCTATGGCCTAAGTTTGAAGACCAAAATGTGGGTATGATGCTGGCTTATACAGGAGCTGTCAAGGATGACGTGGTAGATATTGAGCTATTGGCGATGAACCTGCTTGTGCTATTAAGAGAGAAATACCCAGAGCCTTTGAAAGCACGATATAAACTAGACAAAATAGATATAGACAGCCTAGAGGCATATGAACTGTTGGAGCTGATAGGCAGAAAGAGAGGTATGCTAATAAGTGGTGGCGAAATAGACACCCTCAGAGCAGCATCTACTGTGCTTGATGAATTCAGAGCAACCACCCTTGGCAAGATAACCTTGGAGGATGTAAACAATGGCTAATGAAAACATCACCGACAATCTTCACTATGAGCGACTACTTAAAGAAAAAGGATTCAACCTTGTGTGTGGTATAGACGAGGCAGGCAGAGGTCCGCTTGCAGGCCCTGTGTGTGCTGCCGCCGTCATTATGCCTGATGGCTTTGTGATTGATGGAGTTACTGATTCCAAAAAGCTTTCTCCCAAAAAGCGTGATATGCTTTTTGATATGATAAAAGAAAACGCTGTGTCTTATTCCATAGCCTATGCTTCTGTGGAAGAAATTGAGGAGATAAATATATTAAATGCAACTATGCTTGCTATGAGGCGTGCCTGTGATGGGCTTGAGATAAAACCCGATTTTGCAATAATCGACGGCAACAAAACTCCGGAGCTGAGCTGTCCGTCATATTCGATAGTAAAGGGCGATAGCTTATCGCATAGCATAGCGGCGGCATCTATACTTGCCAAGGTGAGCCGAGATAGACTTATCGAACAAATGGCAAAGGAATATCCACAATATGAGTTTGAAAAGCACAAGGGATACGGAACTAAGCTACATATAGAAATGATAAGAAAATATGGGCCATTACCTGTTCACAGAATGAGCTTTCTCAAAAAGATATTGAAATAAGGTGTAACATTGACAAAGCAGAAAGATGTAGGCAACCACGGCGAGCAGATAGCTTGCAAGTATCTTGAAGATAACGGTTATGTGATAGTGCAGAAAAACTATTACGAGAGCTGTGGCGAGATAGATATAATAGCTCGAAGCGGAAGATTTATAGTCTTTGCAGAGGTGAAAACAAGAAAATATTATGCAAAAATAAGAGACATAATGTCTGTTAACATATCAAAAAGGAAAAAGATAATCAAAACAGCATATAAATATATAATAAAGAATAACTGCAAGTTGCAACCGAGATTTGATGTGATAGAGATATCCCTTAAAAATGATGGTAGCCACAGCTTGCAACATATTCAAAATGCATTTATGCTGGAGGATAGGGATTATGGATTATTTTGATCTTCATTGCGATACACCCGGTGAGCTTTTTAAACGAAAAGAATGTATTAATCAAAACTCGTGTCATATTTCACTCCAAAAAGCAGACTACATAAATCGCTGGATACAATGTATGGCGGTGTGGATACCCGATGCCTACAGCGGAGATAATGCACTTGACTATTTTGAGCATGTTTATTATAATTTTTTAAGTCAGGCTACACTTCCTGGTATAATCAGCGGTGGCGAGATGATAAAAAACTGCGACAGAGGATTTATCATCACGGTAGAAGGAGGCAGAGTGCTGGGAGGTACTCTGGAACATATAAAAAAGCTTGCTGATATGAATGTGAAAGTGCTTACACTAACATGGAATGGCGAAAACGAAATAGGCGGTGGAGCTGATACCAACATTGGAATTACGCCATTTGGAAAATCAGCCGTAGAACAGCTAGAAAAAAACAATATAATCATAGATATCTCTCATGCGAGTGACAAGCTTTTTTATGATGTATGTGAATATAGCAAAAGGGCGTTTATTGCCACCCATTCTAATAGCAGAAAAATCTGCAACCATAAGCGAAACCTAACTGATGAGCAGTTTGGAATAATCAGAGACATCGGTGGAATAGTTGGGCTAAATTTTTGCAAAGAATTTATTACCACTGATGGCAGAGCCACGATGGAGGATTTGCTTAGTCATGCAGAGCATTTTTTGAGCCTTGGCGGAGAAGATGTGATTGCGCTTGGAAGTGATTTTGATGGCGCTGATATGCCGTGCGGAATATCGGGTATAGAGTCTATGGGCGATTTTTATGAGCTGTTTTTGAGAAAGAATTATAGCGAAACGCTCACCCGAAAAATATTTTTTGATAATGCTTACAATTTTTTTATAAATAATATATAGGTTTGAAAAGAGGATGTTAAAATGCTGTATAACAGTACTTTAAATAAGGAAAAAAAGGTGGCATCAGCTCAGGCTATTGCTCAGGGCATAGCTGACGATGGCGGACTTTTTGTGCCGGAGGTATTTCCGGAGATTTCTGATAATGAGATGAAAGAACTGCTAAACGGAGATTATAAGTCACGTGCAAAGCTTATTTTTGGAAAATACCTTACAGATTTCACATCTGATGAGATAGACGAGTGTGTCGAAAAGGCATATACAGCAGAAAAATTTGAATCAGAAAATCCTGCTCCGCTTCATCGTTGCACCTATAACGGCAACGAGATCAATGTGCTGGAGCTTTGGCATGGCCCAACATCTGCATTTAAGGATATGGCGTTGCAGATATTGCCACACCTGCTAACAAAGTCGCTCAAAAAGACTTATGATGGCAAAGAGGCTGTGATATTAGTGGCTACTTCGGGCGACACAGGCAAGGCTGCACTAGAGGGCTTTAAGGATGTAGACGGTACTAAGATTATTGTGTTTTATCCTGAAAGTGGCGTTAGCCCTATGCAGAAGCATCAGATGTGTACCCAAGAGGGCAAGAATGTCTGCGTGTGTGCGATCAAAGGCAACTTTGATGACGCTCAAACAGGCGTAAAGACAATCTTTACAGATGACAATATGAAGGACAAGCTAGCACAAAATAATATGCTCTTCTCAAGTGCAAATTCTATCAACTGGGGTAGACTTCTCCCTCAAATTGTTTATTATTTTTCAGCATATTGTGAGTTTGTAAAGTCCGGCAGAATAAACCTTGGCGACAAGGTGAATATCACTGTGCCTACAGGAAATTTTGGAAATATTCTGGCTTCATATTATGCTTATAGAATGGGACTTCCTGTTAATAAGTTTATATGTGCATCAAATTCCAACGATGTGCTTACAGAATTTATAAATACAGGTGTTTATAACAAAAACAGAGATTTTTATACCACCACTTCACCATCTATGGATATACTTGTGTCCAGCAATCTTGAAAGATTTTTGTATCATATCACTGATAGTGATGATAGATTGGTAAAAGAATGGATGACAAGCCTTAAGAAAAACGGCAACTACGATGTAGGCTGTGATATAAGAGAAAAGATAGGTAATTTGTTCTATGGAGGTAGCTGTGATGATAATGCCACAAAGACTACCATAGCAGAGCTTTATAAAGAGGATAACTATCTTTGTGATACCCACACAGCTGTTGCTATAAATGTATACAATCAGTATGTGAGCGATACAAATGATAAAACACCATGCATACTTGCATCTACAGCCAGTCCATACAAATTCTGCAAAACTGTGCTTAGTGCCTGTGCGCCTGAGATTAACGCTGATAGTGATGAATTTGCTATGACAGAGCTCCTCAACAAGGTGACAGATGTTAAAATTCCACAGCCGATAGCAGAGCTTAAGGGCAAAGAAAAAAGATTTGATAACTCTATCGAAAAATCAGATATGGCTGATTTTATTCTCAAAAGCTTGGGTGTTTCGATTATTTAATATGGAAGAACTCACATTGTTTGACGCCTTATTTTGAGAATAAAAAACAGTGCATAAAAGTTTTTTAAATAAACAAATCATTTGCAAAAGATGATAAATCAAGACTGGTAGTGATAAATTATATGGCGGTGTTTGTAACAGCAGACCTGCATCTGTCGCTTGGCACCGATAAGCCTATGGATATATTCGGTGGTTGGAGCGACTATGTGATGCGCCTTGAGCAAAATTGGAGCAAGATAGTAACCCCGAATGATACAGTGGTGATAGTGGGCGATATATCATGGGCCATGAAGCTCGAAGAATGTGAAAAGGATTTTGGCTTTATCCATGCTCTGCCCGGCAAAAAGATTTTTATTAAGGGCAACCACGATTATTGGTGGGGAACCAAGCGAAAGCTGGATGAATTTATCGAGAAAAATAAATTTGATACTATATCAATTCTTTTTAACAATTCGTTTACAGCCGACGGTATTTCTATAAGCGGTAGCCGAGGTTGGTTTTATGATATAGCCGAATCGGGCGACAAAAAAGTTCTTAACAGAGAAGCAAACAGACTTAGAATGTCTATAGAGGCAGCCCAAAGCACGCCGATAGTCTTTCTGCACTATCCGCCGGTTTTTGGCGATTATGTATGCAACGAGATTATGGATGTGCTAAAAGAATATGATATTAAAAAATGCTACTATGGTCATCTTCATGGGGCAGTTGCCCACAAAAAAGCCTTTAATGGAGTTTTTGAAGGTATAGATTTTAAATTGATATCATGCGACAGCACAGATTTTACCCCCGTGCTTGTGAGAGCCTGATTTTTTTGGAAAAAAGCAAGTTTTTTTACGAAAAGTATAGAAAAATTAAAATTTATATGATATAATCAACGTGTTATGTAAATTTTTAGGAGGAATATATCCAATGAGTTTAAAAGAATGTAAAAATATTGATATTAACAAGTATGAGCTTGAAGTTACTGTAGATGCTGAAACCTTTTCAGCAGGTGTTGATAAGGTTTTTAAGCGCAAGGTAAAAAACATAAATGTACCGGGCTTTAGAAAGGGCAAGGCTCCTAAGCATATTGTAGAGAAAATGTACGGACAAGGCATCTTCTATGATGATGCTGTAAACGAGCTTTATCCAGAGGCACTCAACTCTGCTATTGATGAGTCCGGTCTTAAGGTTATCCGTGATAAGATTGATATCAAGGTTACAGCTATCGGTAAGGAAGGCCTTACTTTCACAGCTACTGTTACAACATACCCTGAGGTTAGCATCAAAGATTACCTCAAGCTCAAGTATGTTCCAAAGTCAACAGAGGTTACTGACGAGATTATTGATCAGGAGATCGACAACGTAAGAAGCAGAAATGCAAGAGTAGTTACTGTAGAGGATAGACCGGCTCAGGCAGGCGATATCACAGTAATCGACTTTAAGGGCTTTAAGGATGGCATCGCATTCGAAGGCGGTGAAGCTGAGAACTATAGCCTCACATTGGGCGATGGTCAGTTTATCCCAGGCTTCGAAGAGAAGCTTCTTGGCCATAGTGCAGGCGAAGAGTTCACAATAGATGTTACTTTCCCAGAGGATTATCCTGAGGAAGAGCTTGCAGGCGCAGATGCTCAGTTTGATATTAAGATTCATGAGATCAAAATGCGTGAGCTTCCTGAGCTTGACGATGAGTTCGTTAAGGATGTAAGCGAAAAGAGCAGCACAGTTGCAGAATACAGAGAGGAAATGGCAGCTGTAGCAAAGGCTCGTCTTGAGGCAGAGGCAAACAGAGCAAAAGAGCATCAGATTTGCGAGCAACTTATCGACCTCGTAGTAGCTGATATTCCAGAGGCTATGTTTGAGATCAGAATAGACAATATTATCGAGAACCTCAAGCAGAGACTTCAGTCTCAGAACCTTAACTACGATATCTATCTCGACTATCTCGGAATGACTAACGAAGAGTTCCGTGAGCAACATCGTGCACAGGCTGAGAACGACGTAAAACTCAACCTCGCAGCCACAAAGATTGTAGAGCTCGAAAATATTACAGCATCTGAGGAGCAGATTGAAGAAGAGTTTGCTCGCCTTGCAGATATGTATAAGATAGATGTAGAAAAAGTAAAGCAGTTTATCCCAAGAGAGCACGTAGAAACCAACCTACAGCTCGACAACGCTATGAAGCTTGTTATGGATAGCGCAAAAGAAAGCAAGACAACAAAGAAAACAACTACTAAGAGAACAACAAAGAAGAAAGTAGAAGAGAACAAAGAAGAAGCAGATAAATAATAATTTTTCTTCTTTTGTGAATATATGGTAGTGTTTATGACTATCATTTAAAAAGTACGCAACTTGTATTAAATTAAGTTGGGGCTGTTGCAATAGAGGCGAATGCACAATCTGCGCCTCCCTCTGACGAGGGAGGTGGCAAAACGAAGTTTTGACGGAGGGAGAGAAAAGGTAAAAATTCTGCAAAAAGCAGTTTTTTCTCTCCCTCAGTCTCGTTTCACTCGACAGCTCCCTCGCCAGAGGGAGCCGATTTTTGATAACAATCTCGTTTATTTGTGCATATTAACCTTAAATGCGACAGCTCCAAACGTGATTAATGTATGTTTACTTATCAATTTAGACAAATTACGGAGGTAATTAATTATGGATATGAATTTAGTGCCTTATGTTGTGGAGCAGACAAGTCGTGGAGAGCGTTCATATGATATCTATTCCAGATTGCTCAATGACAGAATCATCATGCTCACAGACGAAGTTAACAATGTGACTGCCAGCCTTGTAGTGGCTCAGTTGCTTTACCTTGAGGGTCAAGATCCGTCAAAGGATATCTGCCTCTATATCAATAGTCCGGGTGGCTCTGTTACAGCAGGTATGTCTATATATGATACCATGCAGTATATCAAGTGTGACGTGGTTACAATATGCATGGGTATGGCAGCCAGCATGGGAGCATTCCTTTTGGCAGCCGGCACCAAAGGCAAGAGATATTCTCTTCCAAACAGTGATATTATGATCCATCAGCCTAGTGGCGGTGCTCAGGGTCAGGCTACAGATATTATGATTCATGCTGACCATATCATCAGAACAAAACAAAAGTTAAACCAGATATTATCCGAAAAGACAGGTCAGCCTATAGATGTTATCGCAAAGGATACCGAGAGAGACAACTTTATGACTGCACAGCAGGCTCTTGAATATGGATTGATAGACAAGGTTATTACTTCAAGATAAGGTGGCTTTTTGACCTATGGCAGATAAGACAACTGAAAAAGAAGTATATTGCTCGTTTTGTGGCTGTCCGCAGAGTGAGGCTAACCACTTTGTGAGAGGTCTTAATGCATTTATATGCGATAGTTGTGTGGAGCTTTGCTATGGAATGATATTTGATGATGAAGTCGTTCCCACCGGCAAAGATAAAGATAAGCCGGTAATAGGCAAGGATTTTTCGAAGCTATTCAAGCCTCGTGAAATATACGATAAGCTAAATGAGTATGTAATCGGGCAAGACGAAGCCAAAAAGACCTTAAGCGTAGCAGTATACAATCATTATAAAAGAATATTTGACAACACAGACGAAAGTGATGTAAAGCTAGGCAAAAGCAATGTTTTGCTACTTGGCCCCACAGGCGTGGGCAAGACCTTCCTTGCACAAACACTTTCTAAAATAATAGATGTGCCGTTTGCTATAGCAGATGCAACCACTCTCACAGAGGCCGGCTATGTGGGCGAAGATGTAGAAAATATCTTGCTCAGATTAATTCAGGCAGCCGACTACGATGTGAAGCGTGCAGAACATGGTATTATCTATATAGATGAAATTGATAAGATAGCTCGTAAGTCTGAAAACCCATCTATCACACGTGATGTAAGCGGTGAGGGTGTTCAGCAGGCACTTCTCAAGATTATAGAGGGCACTGTGTCTAATGTGCCACCAACAGGCGGTAGAAAACACCCTCAGCAGGAGTTTATCCAGATCGACACCACCAATATTCTCTTTATATGCGGTGGTGCGTTTGATGGACTCGAAAAAGTGGTGCAAAAGCGTATAGGCTCGTCATCGTTGGGATTTGGTGCAGAGGTAAAGAGCAAAAATGAGCTTAGTTCTTCTAAGTGGATGCGAGATGTGTGCGCACACGATCTTATAAAGTTTGGTATGATTCCGGAGCTTATGGGCAGATTGCCGGTTATAACTCCGTTAGACGGACTTGACGAGGAGGCACTTGTACGAATTTTAACTGAGCCTAAAAATTCTATAGTCAAGCAGTATAAGCGTATATTCGAGCTGGATGATGCCGAGCTTATTTTCGAGCCAAAGGCACTCAAGGCAATAGCACGCAAGGCAATGGAGCAAAACACAGGTGCCAGAGGTCTCAAAACCATAGTAGAAAATCTTCTTATGGATCTTATGTTTGATGTGCCATCAGATGAGACAATCGAAAAGATAACCATAACCGAAGCTACAGTGACAAAAGGCTCTATGGCAAGGATAGTGCATGATCCTGACAGACCAACACAGACCATGCCTCCTCAAAAGCCTGCAACGAGAAAAAGACGCAAAACTAATGCATCTTAAAGGAATTGTGTTAGCAGAATTCTAATAAAAGGGCTGCACGTTTTTAGTTCAAAAATGTGCAGCTTTATTTTACACAAGGGAAAATTCTCTTTATAAGGAGATGATAAAAATGGATGAGATAATTCACGATATAGCTGTGATAACGCTTCAGGCTAACGTGCTTTTTCCAAAGTGCATTATGCGCTTTGAGGTTAACAAGGAACTTAGCGTAAGCGCACTCACATCAGCTTTAAAGTTTGAGAGAAATATATTTGTAGTATTGCAGAAAGACCCGTTTGTTTATCCTGCAGAGGTGTCTAATGTATACACTCACGGCACAATAGCCAAAGTGCTTCAAGTCACCAAGGGCAAGAACAACAGCGTTACAATAGTGTGTGAGGGTTTGCAGTTGGGCAAGATAGTTTCACCAAAGGACAAAGCTCTGCCTTTTGCTGATGTTCAGGTGTGCAACTTTGAGATAGGCGAAGATATTCCTCCGCATATGGCAATGATGAAGACATTAAGAGAGCTTCATTATGAGTATGTATCGTTTAAAAATAAGATAATGCCTGATTTCTTTAGAAGACTGGAAAGTGTGCATAATCTTATGGATGTAGCATATCTTATCGCAGGTGATGTGGATTTTGATCCGGTTGAAAAGCAAGAGTTGCTCAAGACTCGCAACAAAGACGATTTTGCAACCACGCTGATATGTATCCTCCGCCGTGAGATAGAGATACTAAGTATTCAGGAAGAAATATATGAAAAAACTAAGCTCAAGATGGACGAGCATCAGCGTAATTTCTTCTTGAATGAGGAGATAAGGACTATTCAGGAGGAACTTGGAGATAGCGACGAAGACGAGATTGAGGAATATCGCAAAAAAATAAAAAAGGCAAAAATGCCTGAGAATAATAAAAAGTCACTTTTAAAAGAGTGTTCAAAACTGGAAAAACTTCCACTTGGTTCGCAAGAGGGTAGCCTTATCCGAACTTACATAGAAGCTTGCCTAGAGTTGCCATGGGGAATATATGCTAAAGAAAGCTGTGATCTCGATAGAGCCAAAAAGGTGCTTGATAAGCAACATTATGGCCTTGAAAAGGTGAAAGAAAAAATCATTCAGAGATTAGCAGTTAAAATTCTCAATCCGGAGGGAAAGGCACAGATTCTCTGTTTGGTTGGCCCTCCGGGAGTAGGAAAAACCTCCATAGCACAATCCATAGCAAAGGCAATCAAAAGACCATGCCAGAGGATTTCTCTTGGCGGTGTGCGTGACGAAGCAGAGATCAGAGGTCACAGAAGAACTTATTTGGGCGCTATGTGTGGCAGGATAATGGATGCTATCAAAAAATCAGAGGCTTCTAACCCGCTTATTATACTTGACGAGATAGACAAGCTGGCAAGTGACTACAAGGGTGACCCATCATCAGCATTGCTTGAGGTTCTGGATAGCGAGCAAAACAACACATTCTACGACCATTACTATGATATGCCATATGATCTTAGCTCTGTTATGTTTATCACCACGGCAAACGATGCCAACGAGATACCACGACCGCTTTTAGACCGTATGGATGTTATAGAAATAGGTAGCTACACCAGAGAGGAAAAGTTCCATATCGCAAAGAAGCACCTTATTCCAAAACAGCTCAAAAACTGCGGTATCAAAGCCACTCAGGTGAAGTTTGATAGCAAGGCTATCTACCAAATGATTGACTGCTACACACGTGAAGCAGGTGTAAGAAACCTTGAAAGAACTATCGAAAAAATACTGAACAAGCTTGCTGTGACTATTGTGGAAGACGCAGACGCCAAGATAAAGATAGACCTTAAAAAGCTGGGTGAGCTTTTGGGTACACCTAAGTTTAAGCCCGATGCAATGTCTAAGAATGATGAAATCGGTGTGGCAACAGGTCTTGCTTGGACATCTGTGGGCGGTGAGGTTCTGCCAATAGAGGTGGCTGTGATGGCAGGCACAGGAAAAACCGAGCTAACAGGCTCTCTCGGCGATGTGATGCAAGAGTCTGCAAAGACAGCCATCAGCTGTGTGCGCTCCAATGCTGATAAATATAAAATAGACATAGATTTTTATAAGAATAAAGATATACATATCCATGCACCGGAGGGTGCTGTGCCAAAGGATGGCCCAAGTGCAGGCATCACTATGGCTACAGCCATAATGTCGGCACTCACCAATATTCCAATAAAGCACAATGTGGCTATGACAGGCGAAATTACCCTCAGAGGTAGAGTGTTGCCAATAGGCGGACTTAAAGAGAAATCAATGGCAGCATATAAGCTTGGCATAGAAACGGTGATTATCCCAGAGGACAATATGCCTGATCTTGAACTTGTAGATAGTGTTGTGAAAGAAAATATCAAGTTTGTGCCTGTTAAGAGCATTGATGAGGTGTTAAAAACAGCACTCACAGCCCAGCCATATAAGAATAGCTGATCGATAGGAGAGTGACAGAATGTTAAATTTTAATCAGGCTGATTTTATCGGTGCTGCAGGACTATCAAAACAGCTGTTTAAGTCCGAGTTGCCCGAAGTGGTGTTTTCAGGTCGCTCTAATGTGGGCAAAAGCTCACTTATCAACAAGCTTTTGAACAGAAAATCACTTGCAAGAGTGAGCGCAACTCCGGGAAAAACAGGCACAATAAACTTTTTTAAGGTGGGCAACGCCTTTAATCTTGTAGACCTGCCCGGATATGGCTATGCCAAGGTGTCAGACAAAGAAAAAATGAGATGGGCAGAGCTTGTGGAGGGCTATTTTGCACAGGATAGAAAGTTTGCACTTGTAGTGCAGATAGTCGATATGCGACACAAGGCTACTGCTGATGATATGCATATGATCAGCTTCCTTGAGGATAGCGGTTTGCCTTATATCATTGTTCTCACCAAAAAGGATAAGCTGAACAAGACCGAGCAAACCAAACAGCTGGAAGCACTAAAGCTTCAGGTAAGCGAAATATCAGACGATGTAGAAATGTTTCCATTCTCAGCGCTTAAGGGCGATGGTGTAGAGGAGATCAGACAAACTGTAAGTGACTATATTGAGAATTTCGATGTAGAGTAAGTTCAAAATTTAATAGTTTGCTATATTGCAACACACAGGGAATTGTCAAAGCCTTGTGTGTTGTTTTTTTCAAGAATTAACAACTTATAATGATATTTGGAAGACATCTCCTAATTGTGTGATTAGCCTTTAAAAATTAACAATTTGCATGAATTAGCTTTAAATGTTCGACACAAGGCATTGACTGAAACTAAGTAATGTAGTAGAATATATATAGTTAAAAATAGCTTATCTGTAATATTGTTAGTATATATGTACAAAAGATTAATTACTACTATTACTAATGAGTAAAAATCTACAAACTGCTATAGATAACAGAATTATACATATACTTTATTGTTTGTAGTGATTACACAGGCGAATGTGGGGTATGATGACAATATGAAAAAAGGCAAAGACGGTATTTATTGCAAGTATGTGAAAGGCACATTGGCTCGTATTCTTGCCATAATAGGGCTTATATTATTCTGCTGGCTATATGGAATTATAGCTATCCTGATAAAGATTGATGATCCCAAAGGTCCGGTTATCTTTAAACAGCAGAGAATAGGCAAGGGTGGCAAGGTGTATTGGATCTATAAGTTCAGGTCTATGAGGGTCGGCGCAGAGCATACGGGATCGGGAGTGTATTCGGATAATAAGGATTCTCGTGTGACTCGTATAGGAAAATTCCTTAGAGCCACAAGCTTAGATGAGATACCTCAGCTTTGGAATATCGCAAAAGGCGATTTAGTATTTATCGGCTATCGAAGCCCACTTACATATCACCCATGGGAATGGGACGAATACACAGAAGAGCAACGCAGAATGTTTGATATAAAGCCCGGTATCACAGGTTGGACTCAGGTGAACGGTCGAAAAACAGTTGAGTGGAACCGCCGTATTGAGCTAAATGTGTGGTACACAGAAAATGTATCGTTTTTGCTCGATATAAAAATCTTATTTATGACGGTGTTTAAAGTGTTCTCCAACGCAGATAACGAAAATGTGGGAGAAACAGTGAAAAAATAATGATTTAAGGGATGAAAAAGGATATGGCACTAAAATTAATGTACATAACAAACAGATCATATGTGGCACAGATAGCAGAATCAGCCGGAGTGGACAGAATTTTTGTCGATCTGGAGTATATAGGAAAAGCTGACCGTCAGGGTGGAATGGATACAGTGCAAAACCGCCACACCGTAGACGATGTTAAAAAAATCCGTGGTGCTATTGAACAAGCCGAGCTTCTTGTGCGTGTAAACCCTATTCATGAGGAAACAGTTGAATACTGTTCCTCAGAAAAAGAGATAGATGCTGTGGTACACGCCGGTGCGGATATCGTGATGTTGCCATATTTTAAGACAGCAAGCGAGGTAAGAAAGTTTATCAAAATGGTAGACGGCAGAGCCAAAACGATGCTTCTTTTTGAAACACCCGAAAGTATAGAAAATCTTAATCAAATATTGGATATAAAAGGAATAGATGAGGTCTTCATCGGTATGAATGACCTTAGCCTTGGATATGGCAAAAAGTTCATGTTTGAGGTATTAGCTGATGGCACAGTTGAAAGAATTTGTATGGAGTTCAAGCAGAGAGGCTTGCCTTATGGTTTTGGCGGTATTGCGTCACTTGGTAAGGGTATGCTTCCCTCAGAATATATTATCAAAGAGCATTACAAATTTGGTTCCACCTGTGCTATTCTTTCTCGCAGTTTTTGCAATGTTAATCAGGTGAATCATATTGGTGTGATAAGTAACACCTTTGTAAATGGCGTGAGAGAGATAAGAGAGTTTGAAGAAGAGTGTCAGCATTATGCAGACTTTTTTAATTCGAGCGAAGCCGAGATGCAAACTCTCGTGCGCAAGATAGTGGAAAGTTTGGATATTAGTGCGGCCAGCAAGTAAAAGAGGTTTTTAGTATGAATCTTCTGATTACAGGAGCATGGTCCGGCGCAAAAGAGAATGTTGAAAAGCTGGGACAGATGGGGCATAAGGTTTGCTTTTTGCAAAATGAAAAGGACGAGCTACCGTGCGATTATGATTGGGTAGAGGGAGTCGTGTGCAATGGACTCTTTTTAACACATGATATTAAGAAATTTTCTAATCTGAAATATATCCAGCTCACAAGCGCAGGAATGGACAGAGTGCCTATGGACTATGTTCAGGAGCATAAAATAGAGATACACAACGCCCGTGGCGTGTATAGTGTGCCTATGGCGGAGTATGCTGTTGCGGGTGTGTTGCAGTTATACAAAAAGCAGGAGTTCTTCTCACAAAATCAAAAGTTGCATAAATGGGAGAAAAACCGTAACCTGCTCGAATTATGCGGGAAAAAAGTATGCATAATAGGCTGTGGAGATGTGGGCAGAGAGTGCGCAAAGCGTTTTAAGGCATTTGGATGTGATGTGATTGGCGTAAACCGCACATTAAAGCAAATAGAAGAATTTGATAAGATTTATGGTCTTGATGATATAGTCTTGGCTGTATCAGATGCAGATGTGGTCGTAGTTGCCATAGCTCTTACAGAGCAGACTAAGCATATGATCAATGCAGAAATAATAGCTAAATTAAAGCCTCAGGCTGTGATTGTAAATATAGCCAGAGGCGCAGTGATAGATACTAGTGCACTGATAGATAATATCGAGGGTATCGGCGGTGCGGTTTTAGATGTGTTTGACGAAGAACCGCTGGACGAAAACAGTCAGCTATGGGATATTCCTAATGTAATTATCACTCCTCACAACAGCTTTGTTAGTGAAAACAATGTAGATAGAATAAATAAGATTATTTTTAAGAATCTCGGGGGAGTATAAAAGATGTATCAGAAGTCGCTTATGGAAGATATCAAACAAAGGTTAGACAAAGAGCCTAAATATAGAGAAATGCTGTTTAGAAGAGGTTATCTCCTCACAGATAGCCGTATGAGAGATACAGATAAGTATCCTTTTTATGGACTATGGAATGAACACAAGGTAGGAAATTATTATTTATATGTGCAGGAAAAGCAGACATTTTATGTGCAGGAGCAAGGCTCCGTTTTTGTTGGAATAATTGGCCATGCATATAACCCATTCGATATGACATATGAAGAGGACAAGCTGTGTTTGGATTTGATATCTGCATATCAAAAAGGCTTGCCAGAATATTTTGATAAGGTATCAGAGCTTACAGGACTTCATGTCATCATGCTGATAGATGATGATAAAGTGATTATGGTTCAGGATGCCTGCTCATTAACAGGTTGCTATTTTGGTAAAGTAGACGGCAAGATGTATGTATCAGAGCATCCACAGCTTGTAGCAGATATATGTGGATTAAAGATGAATGAGAACGTACAAAAGCTTATTGATACAAAATGCTATAATATTGGCAACCGACACCTTCCGGGAAATATTACTCCATATGATGAGTTAAAAAGACTTGGAGCCAATACATATTTGGATTTTACAAAAGGCACTTTCTCAATAAAGAGATTTTATCCTGTAAAACCACATCCGGAATTTACCACTGATACTGAAAAAGAAGAAGGTATAAAAGAGATAGGAAGGCTTATCCATAACGGAATTGATTGCGTCACAAAAAAATGGGAGCGTTGTTCAATTTCTCTATCCGGTGGAACAGACAGCAAGACTACTCTTGCTTGTGCCAATGGACTTTATGATAAAATGAAATTCTTTAGCTTTCATTCAAAGCCACAAGAGTTTGTGGATGCAAAGGGTGCAAGAAAAATATGCGAACTTCTGGGATTGGAGCATACTCTTTACACTATTCCTGAAGAAAATAGCTACTTTGAGGATTTTGATTTTATTAAGGATATATTACAACATAATACAAATTACTTTGTAAATTTAGCAGATAACGAGATAAGAAAATTTATATATCTGCATGATTTGCACGAATATGATATCGAGATGAAGTCATGGGCTTCTGAAACTGCAAGAGTATTTTTGGAGAGAAAGTATCAGGTTAAGATGCCAAAAGTGCTGAGTGAACGTCATTGTAGCATTTTTCAAACGAGATACTTTGGACATCCCGGTCTGCTAAAATGGTCAGACCAAAAATACTATGAATTTTTAAGAGAAGTTGGATTAGAAAAACAACTGTTTAACTTTGAACATACGGATTCATTCTATTGGGAGATACGAATGGGATGTTGGGGTGTTTCGGTAGTTTCATCGCAACAGCTGTATCACAGGACGACAATGCCGATGAACAACAGAAAAATATTAGAGTTGTTCTTGAGCTTCCCGCATGACGAGAGAAAAAGCGACAGTGTGCATAAGCGAGTAATGGCACACGAGAATCAGAAAGTGCTGGATGCCAAGGTAGAGATTCCTAATCTCTATTTCCATAGTTATAGAATCTGGATGGAAAAGCTTTATTATAAATATAGAACTGTTTTTTATAGAAGAAAAAAATAAAAGATAGCGGAGGAAGAGATGAAAGTTCTTTTAACAGCTACCGTGCAAAGCCATATTTGCCAGTTTCACAAGCCATTGGTCGAGATTTTGCATGAGCATGGATGTGAAGTGCACGTGGCAGCCAGAAACAATCTTGCCGAGAAAAATGGTTTAAAGCTCGATTTTGCAGAAAAGGTGTTTGATATTCCGTTTGCACGCTCACCAAAGAGTAAGGATAACATAACTGCTTACAAACAACTGAAAAAAATAATAGATGACGAAGAATATGACGTGATTCACTGCAATACTCCTATGGGAGGAATTGTAACCAGATTAGCTGCAAAAAAAGCACGAAAAAAGGGCACAAGGGTGATTTACACAGCGCATGGATTTCATTTCTATGATGGCGCACCCAAGAAAAACTGGATCGTTTTTTATCCGATCGAGAAGTTTTTCTCACGCCTGACAGACACGCTCATAACCATATGTGATGAAGACTATAAACTTGCAAAAAGCAAATTTCATTGTGATGTGGAGCATATACACAGTGTTGGCGCAAATTCTACAAAGTTCTATGAAATGGATGACGAAGCCAGAGCAGAGCTACGCCAAAGGTTTGGATATTCCGAAGATGAGCTTATCATCCTTAATGTGGGCGAGCTACTACCCAATAAAAACCAAAAATCTGCAATTAGGGCAATGCAAAGTGTAATAAAGGAAATTCCAAATAGTCGCTTGCTCATAGCAGGCAACGGCCCTGAGAGGGAAAATTTGCTTGCATTAATACAAGAGCTAGGACTAGAGCAAAATGTAGAACTATTAGGCTATACCACGCATCTGGAAGAATATACAAACATCTGTGATGCCCTTGTGGCGTGTAGCTATCGTGAGGGATTGCCTATGAATTTGATCGAGGCTATGCTATGCGGTAAGCCTGTTGTAGCATCTGTAAACAGAGGACACAAAGAGCTTATCAGAGATGGATACAATGGATTTTTGGTTTCTCCTGATGATGTAGACGGTTATGCCCAAAATCTGATAAAGGTGCTTAATAACTCATCTGATTATAGAAATAATGCTTTAGAAATTTCACAGGTTTATACTGATAAAAATGTAAGGAATGAACTAAAAACAATTTATAATATTGGAGAATAACTACTATGATAAGAATTTCTGTACTTATGGGCATATTTAACTGTGCAAAAACCTTGCCACAGGCTCTAGATTGTTTGTTAGATCAGACTTGTGCCGATTGGAAATGTATTATGTGTGATGATGGTTCATCAGATGATACATACAGTGTAGCACAAACATATGTAGAAAAATATCCGGAAAAATTTATCCTGATAAAAAATGAAACGAATCAGGGACTTAATATTACGCTTAACAATTGCCTTGCACTTGCAGATACAGAGTATGTGGCACGTATGGATGGCGATGATATATGTGATAAAACTCGCTTTGAAAAGGAAATTAAGTTTTTGGATGAGCATAAAAAATATTCCATAGTGAGCAGTAATATGAATTTATATGACAAAGACGGAATATTTGCAGTCGCTAGGTATCCTAAAATACCGCAGAACAAACATTTTCTCAAATACTCTCCATTTTGTCATGCAGGATGTATGGTTAGAACCGAGCATATGAAGAGTGTTGGTGGTTATGCAGTGGATGACAAAAGACTCCGTGTAGAAGATTATGATCTATGGGTAAGAATGTATGAGAAGGGCTACAAGGGATTTAATATTCAGGAGCCACTCTATTCTATGCTTGATGATAGAAGCGCACAAAAAAGAAGAAAAATGAAATTTAGAGTCAACGAAGCCAGAGTTAAGGCATACGCCGTAAAAAATCTAAATTTACCTTTTTATAGTTATATTCATTGTTTGAAACCAATACTTGTCGGACTATTGCCTTCATCAGCATACAAGCTTGTGCACAGGACAAAAAAATCCAGATCAAACGCATGATGTTGGAACAAAAAAACAGTGATTTAAAAATTTAAAGAAAACTTTGCTTAGTATCAGTATAAAAATTTATGAGTAAGCAAGCATATTTAGTAGGTGTTTTAGATGAAAAACATAAGTCTTATTTCTGTGTATAACAGTAAAGAAAAATTACAGGAAATGATAGATAGTGCAAATATCCAAACCGGTGTAAACATAGACTATGTGTCAATTGATAATTCAACTAACCGATTTTCGTCTGCGTCTCAGGCACTAAATTATGGTGCGAAAAAAGCAGTGGGTGAAGTTATTGTTTTTCTCCATCAGGATATTGAGTTTTTAGATGAGAACCAGCTGTTAAATATCTATGAGTTTGCAATGAATAACAAATCTGTTATCTTTGGTTCTGCCGGTGTAAAAAGCAAGGAGGAGGATCCCTCCGGAACTATTTTATCCGGTATGTATGGCGGGCCGGATAAAAGCAAGATGGAAACTATAGATAAGCCAACAAAATGTTTAACATTAGATGAATGTCTTATTGCTTGCCATAGAGATTGCCTTGATAAAGTATCTTTTGATGAAGTGGTATGTGACGGTTGGCATCTTTACGGAGCAGATTTATGCTTACAAGCTAATCTGGTTAATGGAATGTCTGTGATGGTTGTTCCTATGAATATTTGGCACAAATCAAATGGTAATGCAGATAAAAGTTATTTTGCTACCCAAAACAAGCTTGGGAAAAAGTATAAAAATAAGTATAAAATAATCAACACTACTAATGGTTTTGTTTATACAAATGCAATCAGAAGATGCTTATTAAGTGCTTATAGAAAAATTAGATATGGAATATAATAGACCATTAATAGATTGCATATTTAAACTATTTGAAAAAATTTTTTGAAAATAATTAAAGTTTTAGTTTTATAAGACAATGTAAATTTGTTGTTTTATTTGGAAGGAATAGCTATGAATATTTATATTTTGTGTGCACAGGACAGATATAATTATGGAGATTTACTTTTCTCTTTGGTTTTAGAAAAATATTTTAAGGAATCTCAAAGATCAGTGGACTATAACTTGTATTATTGCGGTTTTATTGATTCAAAAATGTCAGCAGTTGGTGCAAAGGATACGGTATCTTTTAAGAAAATAGAGAAAAATATTTCTCGTAATGATGCAATAATCATAGCTGGTGGCGGAGTATTAGGTCAAACTATGAGGAGTTTGGATAAGCATTTATCTAAAAATTCAATCCACCTATATTCTAAAGTAATCCTACATCGCTCTTTGTCGAAAATAGGAATGGTTGAGAAACACTTTAAAAAGAAGTATGGCTCATTGTTATTTACTCCTTTTGTAATAGATAAAGACTTGTTTAATTGTAAAGTTATCTATAATTCTGTTGGAGGTAATATATGTAAGTTGAGCGACTCGTTGATAAACGATCAAGTAAATAATTTAAAGAAAGCAGATTATCTTTCTATACGTGAATACGGAACTAAGCATATGTTAGAAAATTATGGTGTCAATAATACAGTAGTTGCTCCTGATTCAGCAATTCTTATTTCCAAATATTTTGGCGATAAATTAACTGAACTGTGTTCAAATAATGTTACAAATGTTGTTGATGGTATTGATGAATATGTAGTATTTCAGTGTAGCAATGATTATTATAATTCACATAAAGATACCATCGATAAAGCTATTGAAACATTATCAAATAAGTGTAAAGTAATTTTATTACCAATAGGATTTGCTCCTTTACATGATGATAATATTGCCTTAGAAAAAATATATAAAAAGGTAAATAGTAAGAACATCATCTATATGAACAAGCTAAATATTTACGATATAATGTATATTATTTCAAAGGCAAAAATATTTTTTGGGTCATCATTGCATGGTTGTATTACATCTATGTCATTTGAAACTCCCTTTGTTCCGCTTGCAGATGGTTATAGTAAATTAAAATCATATGTAAATGCTTGGGGAAGTGAGCATTTTAATGATGTTGCAAAGAGCGAAGACATAGTAAATCTATACAGTGTTTATCGTGATAATAATTTTTCTGAAGAATTAAAAGAGTGCAGAAATAAGCAGATTAATGCTTCTTTAGACTCTTTAAATAATATTGCGGATATAATATTTTAAAATAAGGCTTAAAGAGAGAGCAACATCTATGTGGTGTTGCTTTTTTTATCTTATATAAGTTTTATAATTTTTACTCATCAACACCATAAAACACGTTTACAACACACGTTATAATCCAAACAGTCATATCCTTTTGGCTCTCCGCATAGTAATATATCAAAGCACTATCCTAATGCCACAAAAAGGAGATACCCACGATGAAATTGCTCATAATAAATAGAAAACGACTTATAAAATCAGTCGTATGTCTTGCTATGCTCATACTCACAACAACAATATTAAGCAACTCTCTCAATAAAATAGCTCCCGTTAACGCCACTGAACGAAAAATCCCCATCTATTGTGTAAAGCAAGACAAAAAGGTTGTCAGCATTAGTTTTGATGCTGCATGGGGTAATGAGCAAACCCAGACATTACTTGATATATTAAAAGAAAACGATGTAAAATCTACATTTTTCCTTGTAGGAAATTGGGTAGACAAATATCCTGAATCGGTGAAAGCCATAGCAGATGCAGGGCACGATGTGGGCAATCATAGCAACAACCACGATCACATGACACAAAAAAGTCTTAGTCAAATAGCAGATGACACAAAAGCCTGCAACGAGAAAATAGAAGCTCTCACCGGCAAATGTCCTACACTCTATCGACCGCCATACGGTGATTACAACAACGATGTTGTAGAGGGTGTGAATAGTTGTGATATGTACTGCGTTCAATGGGATGTAGACTCTCTCGATTGGAAAGACCCCACCCCCGAGCAGATGGTTGAACGCATAAGAAGCAAAATTTCAAATGGCTCTATCATTTTGATGCACAATGGTGCCAAAAACACCCCCGAAGCTCTGCCAATGATAATAAAAGCTATTCGTGAGGAAGGATATGAGATAGTGCCAATCAGCGAAATTCTCCTAAAAGGCAAATATGCAACCGACCACGAGGGCAGAATGTACTCCCTTGATAGCACCGACAGCTCCACCTCCACCGATACCTCCCAAAGCGCAAAGGAAAAAGAAAAATCTAAAACAAACTAAACAAAAACTGCACCTGTGATTAATTTACTTTCACAAGTGCAGTATTTTTTATGCAATTATTTCTTTAAAAAATCGTGGTATTTATCACAAGGAATTGATAGCTTTTGTGATTCTTTCCATAGCTTCTATGGTGTTTTCTCTGTTGTTAAATGCTGTAAGCCTGAAGTAGCCTTCACCGTTTTTTCCAAAGCCGGCGCCCGGTGTTCCCACAACATTTGCTTTTTCAAGCATAAAGTCAAAAAATTCCCATGAGCTCATACCATTTGGACATTTGAGCCAAATGTAAGGTGAGTTTTTACCGCCCGTGTAGCTTATGCCGAGTTTATCGAGAGCATCTGCCATAATTTTTGCATTCTCTTTGTAGTAAACTATGGCTTCTTTTATCTCATTTTGACCCTCGTCACTAAACACAGCAGCCGCACCTTTTTGCACAATGTATGGCACACCGTTAAACTTAGTGGTCTGGCGTCTTAGCCACATTTTGTTTAGGGAAGTGTCCTCTTTTACGATATCAAATGGAACTACAGTGTAGCCACAGCGTGTTCCTGTGAATCCGGCTGTCTTTGAGAATGAGCAAAATTCAATAGCACAGCTTTTTGCGCCCTCTATCTGATAAATGCTGGTAGGAAGATCATCACCCTCCACAAAACATTCGTATGCCGCATCAAAAAGAATAACAGCATCATTTTTGTTTGCATAATCTACCCACATTTTCAGCTTTTCATAATCATACACAGCACCTGTTGGATTATTTGGTGAGCATAGATAAATTATATCTGCTTTCACGCTGTCATCAGGCACAGGCAAAAATCCGTTCTCGCCGTTTGCATCCATAAAGAGTATTTTTCTGCCTGCCATTGTGTTTGTGTCTACATACACAGGGTACACAGGGTCAGGTATTAGCACTACATTATCCTTATCAAAAAGGTCGAGTATGTTGCCTATGTCGCTCTTTGCACCATCGCTTATGAATATCTCGTTGTTATCAAGCGAAACTTTCTTCTTTGCATAATATTTTACAAGCTCTTCTTTTAGAAAGTCGTATCCCTGCTCAGGACCGTATCCACGAAAGCTCTCTGCTCTGCTCATATCGTCCACTGCAGAGTGAAGCTCCTTGATAACCTGTGAACATAATGGCTTTGTAACATCGCCAATGCCTAGCCTGATTACATTCACATCAGGGTGAGCTGTCTTAAACTCGTTTGTCTTTCTTGCTATTGTGCTAAAAAGATAGCTTTCTTGTATATTGTTAAAGTTATTGTTAATTTTCATTTTTCAAAAAGACCTCCAATTATCATATCTCTACTTCGCCGTCAAAAACCTTAGTTGCAGGGCCGGTCATCATCACTGTATCGTCAGTGTAGTTTATCACTAGGTCACCGCCAATGAGATGCACTGTGATGTCTTCTCCTTCTTTGCAAAATCCGTTTTTTACAGCTGCCGCCACGCAAGCGCAGGCGCCTGTGCCACAAGCCCATGTTTCGCCACTGCCACGCTCCCACACACGCATTGTAATATCTCTATCGTTGTTCACCCTGATAAACTCGGTGTTTACACCCTCAGGGAATATTGCGTTATGCTCAAATAGAGGTCCTATTTTTTCGAGATCAAGTCCCTCTACATCGCTTTCAAACACAATACAGTGTGGATTTCCCATAGAAACACAGGTAATATTGTAAGTCTTTTCGCCAATCTTTTGCGATTTTCCTATAATGCTGTCGCCGTCAAGTGCGACCGGTATTTTGTTTGGAGCAAACTCAGCCTTGCCCATATCCACCTTGAGGCTTGTTACCTCGCCATGCTCGTTTCTGTAGGCTTGTAGTTTTTTAATGCCACTAAGAGTTTCTATGCTGACGCTATCCCCTTGCACCATATTGTTATCAAACAAATATTTTCCAACACAACGTATGCCATTGCCACACATTTTACCCTCACTGCCATCAGCATTAAACATACGCATCTTGGCATCTGCCACATCAGATGGACATATATAAATCACGCCATCTCCGCCTACTCCAAATCTTCTATGAGAGAGCCTCTCGCTTATGCCCGAAAAATCGCTGACTTCCTGCTCAAAACAATTAACATAAATATAATCGTTTCCGCAGCCGTGCATTTTTGTAAATTTTAATTTCATATTATACCTCTATTCAATATATTATCAGTCAAACTTCCTCATTATAAACATCAAAAATATTACACTTAATAATATATCAAATCGGTAAATAATTCAATATTTTCTTTGCACTTTTATCTTATCTTCGCCATTATTTTTTTGTATGCCTTTTCTATGCCTGCAAACTTTGTGAGGAACACACCTGTCACAGCACCCACGCCAGCCTGCAAAAATTCAAATGGAAGCTTGATGATAGCACTTTCAAGTGTACTATACACAAAGGTGCGTCCCAATGTGTAGCCTATAACCATAACTATTGCCCCGATGGTTACACCGATTATAGAGGATAACACAGGCTTTTTCTTTAGCACGTAATGTGCAAAAAGTGAGATTATCAGCGCCTGCAAACCATGACTTGCTAGTGAAACAAACATAGGAGCAGGATAAAACAGCAGATCACCTAAAAAAGAACCAAGTCCACCCACACAAAAAGCATATCCGGGAGCAAGCATAATTGAGGCTGTGCAAATAATCACATCACAAAGATAGAGATGTCCCCCAGGCACAGGTATGCTAAACGAGCTGAACACCACGTTAAGTGCCATAAACATAGCTGTCATGCAAATATTAATCACATAATGCTTTGATTTCGTATTCATTTTTTCTTCCTGCAAAATATTCCTTATTATGTAAATGTTCTAATAAATGGAATATTTTTCCTTTCCGTAAGATTATTTTAAGTATTGTTTTTTTGCCTGAAAGATTATATAATAATCCTGACATTGTTAAAATATTCAAAATAGGAGATTTTTATAATACCAGATGAATTATATTTTAGAAAAAAACCAATCAAAACCTATATACATACAGCTATATGAGCAGATAAAAAACGACATAGTAAACTCAGTGTATCCCTACAATACCAAGCTTCCCTCAAAACGTCTTGTGTCGGAAGAGCTTCAGATAAGCATAGTGACAGTAGAGCACACCTACAGTCTTCTGTGTGACGAGGGTTATATTCAATCCAGGGAGCGAAGCGGATATTATGTATCATATGTAGAAGGTGATGAAATCGTTACCACATCACAAAGCTGTCCTATTTCGTCAAACATAAGCATACACTATGATGAAAATGATTTTCCGTTTTCTGTGATGGCAAAAACAATGCGTAAGGTGATAAGCGATTATGGAGAGAATATTCTTGTAAAATGTCCAAACAGTGGCTGTGACGAGTTACGCAAAGCTATAGCAGGCTATCTCACCCGTGGGCGAGGTATGAGGCTATCTTATGAACAGATTATTATAGGCTCAGGTGCAGAATATTTGTATGGACTCATTATTCAGGTGCTGGGCAGAGAGAGAATATTTGCCATTGAAAACCCATCGTATGAGAAGATTGATATGGTATATCGTGCAAACGGCGTATCCATAGAAAGCCTTGCCCTTGGTGCTGATGGCATAAAGAGCAGTGAGCTAAAAAAGACCAATGCAACTGTGCTTCATATTTCGCCTTACAGGAGCTTTCCTAGCGGTGTATCGGCATCCGCATCAAAAAGACGTGAATATGTGCGCTGGGCAAATAGCCGAGGTGGATATATCATTGAGGACGATTTCGAATCGGAGTTTACTGTTCTTACAAAACCGGAGGAGACTATATTTGCCCTCGCAGACCAAGACAACGTAATATACCTCAACACATTTAGCAAGACCATAGCGCCATCTATCAGGATAGGCTATATAGTCATACCACATAGCCTTATAGAGCTTTTTGAAAGAAGGGTGGGTTTTTACTCATGCACTGTGCCTACCTTTGAACAATACGTGCTTGCAGAATTCATCAGAAGTGGTAATTTCGAGAGACATATTAATCGTGTGAGAAGAAAAAAAAGAAAACAACTTCTCTGATTATTAAAAAAATTTTTTCTATGCACCTTTTGTTATTGCAATGAGATTAAATGTTATGATACAATATAAAAAATGAGTTAAAGTCGGGTAATATTATGGAAATAATTAAAAGTTTTTTTTATTCCTTTATTTCTGTTATGAAGACATTTCAGGTGAAGGACTTATTTGATATTATTGCTATAGCTTTTATAATTTATAGTTTAAATAAACTTATAAGAGAAACAAGAGCATTTCAGCTTTTAAAAGGTGTTTTTGTTCTTGTGATTGGTTATGTCCTTTCGTCTCTTTTCAATTTTGTCATGCTCAGCTCATTGCTAAAGACATTTTTTGAATTCAGTGTTATTGTAATATTCATTGTGTTTCAGCCTGAGGTCAGGCGATTGCTTGAGCAACTGGGCAGAAGCAAAATATCAGGCACACGTATCAAAAAAGTAGCAGAGAAAAACTATGATATCAACATCTATAAAAAGCGTGAGCTTATCGAAACACTGGCAGAAAGTGCAAGAGTGCTATCAAGCCAACGCACAGGCGCACTTATTGTTATTGAGAGATCCACAAAGTTGGGCGATATAGCCACCACAGGCACATTGATCAATGCTTACCCATCTGTTAAGCTATTCGGAAACATCTTTTTCAACAAGGCACCCCTGCATGATGGTGCAGTCATCATCCGTGAAGATTGCATCTATGCCGCAGGCTGTGTGCTTCCACTCACAGTTAAGGAAGAGAGTATAGAATCTCATATGGGCACTCGTCATAGAGCTGCTGTGGGTATTAGTGAAGAATCTGATGCTGTTGTAATAGTCGTTTCCGAAGAAACAGGCACCATATCTCTCGCATATAACGGTACACTGTCAAAGGGTTATGATAAAAACTCGCTCACAGAATCTCTGGAAAAGTTCCTGATAAACGAAGAAGACCTCGCTCAGGATACTTTCCTCTCAAAGCTTTATAAAAAAATTCCTTTCATAAACAAGAAAGGAGAAAAAGATGAATAATAAGAACAGTTTATTAACACGAATTCTATTTAATAATAAGATAGTAGCCATCATATCGCTGGTGATTGCATTTTGCATATGGGTAGCGATGTGTATGAGCACCGGTGAAGAAATCACAAAGAAAATTTCTAATATCCCTATTAATATTGTGTTGTCGCAAGAGGCTATGGACAATGGTCTCAAAAACTTTGCGCAGGGTAGCCTCACCGCTGAGGTAACTATCAAGGGAAACAGACTTTCTGTGGGTTCAGTAACCGCAGAGAACATCGAGATAGTGGCATCACAGGCAAGCTCTATCACCTCACCGGGTACCTACACACTGGAGCTTAGTGCAAAAAAAATAGGAATGAACACAAACTATGAGTTTTCTTCCTCTGTTTATCCATCCACAGTTATCGTGACTATCGACCGTATGAGAGAGGTCACTTTCCCTGTGATAAATGACCTCAAATATAGCATAGCTCAAGGCTTTTATGAGGGCACTACCCAGTATTCCTCAGACGAAATCACCGTATCAGGCCCTGAAACAGAGGTGTCACGTATCGACAAGGCTGTGGTAACAGGCAAGATTGATGACGAAATAGATGAAACAAAAACAGTTAATCAAAAGATTGTGTTACTTGATATGTATGGCGATCCAATCCAGAGTGACAAAATCACCATAAGCGAAGAGTATGTGGATGTTACCATACCGGTGGATTACAAAAAGAAGCTGAAAACGGTTGTGACATTGCAGTATGACTCTGACGACTATGAAATGGAAGATGGCTTTATTAAGGTTTCTCCTGAAGAAATTGAGGTGGCAGGACCCTATGAAGAGCTTAAAGATATAGATACTGTCAGCATAGGAACAATTGATCTGTCTGAGATATCAAGCTCGATCTCTAAGAAGACACTTGATCTTAATCTGCCAACCGGCTGGAAAAATCTTAGCAACATCAGCGTTGCTGTCGTCGATCTAGATATGAAGAATTATTCTTCAAAAACTATTGAGCTGACGTCTTTTGATGTATCAGGATGTAGCAGCACCTCAAAGGCGAACGTAACTACGCAAAGCTTATCTGTCACCATAACAGGAAAAACTTCTGAAATAGGCACCATCACAAAAAATGATATTGTAGCTTATATAGATTTCGGAAACAAGGCTGAGGATTATTCCGGCACAGCAGAGCTTAAAGTAAAGATAATTATGAATGAGAGTCACTCTCATTGCTGGGCGACCGGTGAGTATACCGCTACGGTTGATATTACCTCATCGGGAGGTTAAATCTAAACAAGAGAAAATCTCTTTTTCTTAAAAGAGAAGATCTTTTATTTGGAGCTTTGCTTAGACCGCCAATGCCCGCCGAAGGCGATTTTAGCGACAAAGTCGCTAAAATAATCGCACAGCTTCGCTTTGCGATTGCTTTGCGAGGCCCTAGCCTCGCAAAGCCGCCTTCGGCGGGGTTGGCGGTCTTTCGCAGTGCCTTCCACTTGCACAAAAAAATCCAAAACCAACCACGGAGATGAAAATAAATGGAATCAGCCCTACAGCGCACAGAACTGCTCATAGGCAAAGATAAATTAGAAAAAATAAAAAATACCCACATAGCATTATTCGGCGTGGGAGGAGTAGGCGGATTTGTGGCAGAAGCTCTCGCACGGTGCGGAGTGCAAAGGCTTACCCTAGTTGACGATGACACCGTAAATATAACCAACCTTAATCGCCAAATAATTGCCTTGCACTCCACCATAGGCAAATACAAAACGGAGACTATGGCAGAAAGAATAAAGGATATTAATCCCAATGCGGAAGTAATCTGTATAAACAAATTTTTCTTGCCTGAAAACTCCTCTGAGTTTGACTTCTCGCAGTATGACTACGTTGTAGACGCTATAGATACAGTAACCGCAAAAATAGAATTAATAGTGAAGTGCAACTTATCTAATACACCAATCATAAGCGCCATGGGCACAGGCAATAAACTAGATTCTACAAAATTTGAAATAACAGATATCCATAAAACCACAGATTGTCCACTAGCCCGTGTCATGCGCCGAGAACTCAGAAAACGTGATATAAAAAAACATAAGGTGATTTATTCTAAAGCACCGGTGATAAAGCCGGCACTGGACGAAAACAACAATGTGGTCACAGCAAGCATATCATTTGTGCCATCTGTAGCAGGGCTGATGATAGCCGGCGAAGTAATCAACGATATTATTAAATAAAAAGTTTAAAGGATAAAAAAATGAAGATAAGAGAAATGCAAGACGAAATAATTCGCCTAAAAAAAGAAAAGGATTTTTGTATATTAGCCCATAGCTATATGTCACCCGACATATTGGAGATTGCAGATATCTGCGGAGATTCATTTAAGCTCAGCGAAGAGGCCGTGAAGGTAAAGAATAATAATCTGTTGATGTGTGGCGTCAGATTTATGGCAGAGTGTGCAAAGCTCCTCTCACCTGATAAGAATGTTTATATTTCTAATACTGATGCAGGTTGCCCTATGGCAGAGCAGATAGATGCCTCAGTTATAGAAAATTTTAAGAAAGAAAATCCTGATTACACAGTAGTCGCCTATGTTAACACAACAGCAGAGCTGAAAGCTGTGTCAGATGTATGCGTTACATCGTCATCAGCAGAAAAGGTAGTTTCACAGCTGGATAGCGACAACATTCTGTTCATACCTGACAAAAATCTAGGTAGCTACATTGCAAAAAAACTACCTCAGAAGAACATCCGTCTCTTAGATGGATGTTGCCCCATTCACAATAGCGTTACCGAGGATGAAGCAATTCTTGCAAAGAAAAATCATCCCTCAGCACTATTCCTGGTTCACCCTGAGTGCAGACCGGAGGTAGTTAGTCACGCGGACTACGTGGGTGCCACATCAGGAATAATCAATTTTGTAAGAAACAGCAGTGCAACTGAATTTATTATAGGCACCGAGAACAGTATTCGTGATTATCTTATGCTGGAATATCCCGAAAAGGAATTTTATATGCTTTCAGAAAAGCTAAATTGCACCGATATGAGAAAAACATCACTATCCGATATCTATATGTTCCTTAAATCAGGCAAATCAAATGAGATTACTCTCAGCGAAGATCTTGCCACTAAGGCAAACAAGCCGATTGAGCAGATGATTCTTCTCAATAAGTGATAACGGAGTGATTATTTTGGAAAACAAAGTTTTAATAGCAATGAGTGGCGGGGTAGACAGCTCTGCCTGCGCCTCTATCATCACAGGACAAATGGGACTTCCTGCAGTTGGCGTAACAATGAAGCTTCTCGGCAATAAAGAAAACAACGATTTTAACGATGCCAAACAGGTTTGCGAAAAACTTGGTATAGAGCATCTCATCTATGACCTTTCCGAGCAGTTTGAAGAGTATGTCATAAAATATTTTGTCAATAGCTATCTCGCAGGCGAAACCCCAAATCCGTGTATAGAGTGCAACAAACACCTCAAGTTTGGCGAGCTGTTCAAAATCGCCGATCAGCTGTCATGTCGATACATCTCCACAGGTCATTATGCCAGAGTGGAATATAACAAGAATTCAGGCAAATACTTTTTAAAAAAGGCTGTAGACCACAAAAAAGATCAGTCTTATTTCCTTTATGCGCTCAATCAGGAGCAACTTTCCAGAGTGCTTTTTCCAATAGGTGACTATTCTACCAAAGATGAAATACGAGCACTTGCGGGAAAAAATGCTCTCTCAAACGCACAAAAGCCTGATAGTCAAGATATCTGCTTTGTCGAAAACGGAAAATATATAGAGTTCATTGAAAATTATACCCATTCAAAGCAAAAGCCCGGAAATATGATACTTTCAGACGGCACGATAGTGGGTAAACACAAAGGTCTTGCGTCCTACACAGTGGGCCAGCGCAGAGGTCTTGGCGTAGCCTATGAGTGCCCTCTATATGTCTGCGCCAAAGATATTTCAAATAATAATCTTATATTGGGCACGCTGGAGCAAGCCTATGGCACAAGGTGCTATGTGCGTGATTTTAACTCAGATATCTATGATTTTTCTCTACCAAGAAAGGTAAAAGCAAAAATTCGTTCTCGTCACGATGAGCAGAGTGCAACGGCTGTTCTTGTTGATGAAAACACACTTTTGCTTGAGTTTGACGAAGCACAAAAATCCTTTTCCGGTGGTCAGGCCGCCGTATTATACGAAGACGAATACGTAATCGGAGGCGGAACAATAGTCTAATTGGAGGAAATATAAGTGGAGTATAAATTCTCTGATAACATAAATAAAATTGAATCATCCGTGGGCGAAATTCTGAAATACGCATCTATGCCGGGGTATATAACTCTTTCAGCAGGCAACCCCTCAGCTGAGGTTTTCCCTATCGCAGAGATTGCCGAAATATCCGATAGAATTTTGCACGAAGATCCTATCTCCGTCTTGCAATATAATATACCCGAAGGTCATCCAAAGCTCAGAAGCTCTCTAAAAAGCTTTCTTAGAAGAAAATATTCCATAGGAAGTCCGAATGACGATGTTGTTGTTCTCTCAGGGGCACAACAGGGTATGGATCTGCTCACAAAAGCTCTCTGCAATCGTGGTGATACCATCATCACCGAATCACCCTCCTTTGTGGGTGCGTTAAACTGCTTCAAGACATATGGTGTAAACCTCGTAGGTATGCCAATGCAACATGACGGCCCGGACCTTTCAGCACTGGAATCAGCAATCCAAAACAATTCCAATATAAAATTAATATATACGATACCAAATTTTCAAAACCCAACCGGTATCACAATGTCACTTAAAAAACGAAAAAATCTATACTCCATCGCAAAGAAACACAATATAATTATTCTGGAGGATAATCCATATGGCGATTTGCGTTATATAGGCGAAGATATCCCCCATATCAAAACACTTGACGATGCCGGAATCGTTGTCTATGTTAGCTCGTTCTCCAAGGTAATTAGCCCCGGTATACGCACAGCATATTGCCTTGCTCCCAAGCAAATTTGCGATAAACTCACTGTGTGCAAGCAGTGCAATGATGTCCACTCCACAGTGTGGTCACAGCTGGTCGCAAATGAATTTCTCACGAAATATGATTTTGATAACCACCTGTTAAAGCTTCGCAAATTCTATAGTGAAAAATACTTGTTCACTAAAAACTTGTTGAAGCAGTACTTTGACGAAAAAATTTCATACACAGATATTAAGGGAGGTTTTTTTATCTGGTGCACACTGCCTGATAACATAGATATGCCGTCTTTTTGCAATGAATTAGTTAAAAGGAAAGTTTGCGTTGTACCGGGCACAGCATTTATGATCGACTCCACCTCTCCCTGCAACAGCTTCCGAATTAACTTTTCCACACCATCAAATCAGGCACTCGAAGATGGTATCAAAACTATTTCAGAGGTATACTCTTATTTTTTAAAACAATAATTAATTAAATATTATCATATAATGAAATATTGCTACGCAATATGAAATAATCCTACAAATTGTGAAATTTGATGCTGACGCAGAAAGAGAAATAAAATTTGGGGCTATCGCTCATCCGTTTTTAGGATTTGCGACAGCCCCTTTTTTCATGGTGCTGGTGACCAGCATAAGAATTGTGAATTTTAGCTATATAACTTATTAAATTTTAAGTGATTAGGAAATATGAATGCTAATTGAATGCAGATAATTAATAAAAAAAATAACGAAAAAAGATGAAGTTTCTTGAATGCATTTATACGCTTAAAATCGCCTTAAATAGCATTTAAATTCAGCTTTTTAAAATATTCCGCTGTGTTGTCTACATGCTGTCTCTCATACTCTGCAAACACATCTGTATATGTGTTTATTGTGGTTGATATATCTGTATGGCCAAGAAGCTTTTGCAGTACATGAGCTGGCATACCAGATTCAATACATCTTGTTGCATACGTATGCCTTAACATATGCTGGTTAACATCATTTCCTTTGTTGATGTTATATTTTTTACAGATGCGTTTGAATTCCATATTTACTTGAGATGTGGTGAGTAAGCGTCCTTGTTTGTTGGAAAAAATCTGCCCGGATAAGATTAAGTTATTGCGAAGGTATCGGTTAATCATATCGGCTATTTCGTCAGACATATGCAATACACGTGTTCCGGCTTTAGTTTTTGCGGATGAACCTATAATTGGGTGATAATCTTTATCCTTAGTTACGGTCTTATTTATACTGATAGTCATTTCTTTAAAATCTATGTCGGACACTTGTAATGCGTTTATTTCGCCCATTCTTGCACCTGTAAACAGAGAAATAACAAACTGTTCCCTGTACTTCAATTTTGGATTATCTTTCAAAATTTGAAGAAATTCCTGCTGTTCTGACACGGTCAGAGCTGATACCTTTTTGGTTTGCTTAATACTCTGAGGTTTGCAGAATATTAGAGTGTTATCCAGTGGGTTTAGGCTAATGTATTTTAGAAATACCGCTGTTTTAAATGCTGAGTTTAGTAGCTGCCATACTTTTTGGATTACGCTGTTCGAATAACCTGTTAGGAAATGAGAGAACTGTAAGAGCTCATCATTTGTTACTTTGTCGATTTGTCGCCTAGAAAATTCAAACTGATCAATAATTTTAAAAGTCTCAATTTTTCGGCGGTAGGATGACTCTTTTATTATATTGTTTTTGTGTTCTTTTTCAATTTGGCTCATCAAAAGCTGTGATATTGTTGTACCCTCAATCGTTAGAGCTGGCTTCGCCTCCAGCTCTTTTAATTTTGCCTTTGCTTCTTTCTGTGTACGTGCGTACACAGATTTTCTTTTTTTCTTTCCTGTCATTGGATCAGTTAAAGTTATCTGACCAATCCAACAGCCACGTGACTCTGATTTATACACAGTGCCTTCACCATTAGCTCTACGCATATAAATGCCTCCTTTTCAAGAAATTTTAATCATCTAAAGAAACTAAATCTTCTACGCTACATTCAAGAACGTGTGCAATTTTAAGCAACTGATAAACGTCTGTAGGTTTGTTTCTTCCACTTTCCCAATCCTCCAGTGTCCTCAAAGGGACACCGGAGATACGTGAAAGCTGGGAACGATTTACTTTCTTTTCTTCTCTAATTTTTCTTATGTTGTTCATTATTTTTTGCTCCTTTTTGATACTAAGTAGATAAACAGCTTAACTATGCCAGAAACGATAAATAATGCGCCGAGTACTGCAATAACTATTTTAAACATAATGACTACTTGACATTATGAAGGAATAAGCCTATAATAGGGATGTGGGGTTCACACCCCTATTATAGTTAACTGTTACTTGAGTATGTATTTGTCTATCAACAAAAGTAACAATCCGACTAAGAAGTCCGTTAAGGCTTGAACCAGTAGGCTATTTGGTTCATGTCTTGCGGATTTTTTCTTTTTCCTTCTCATGTCTTACCCCCTTTCCTCTGAAGTGATTATATTATACCACGTTATAACGTGGAAGTCAATACTTTTTTATAAAAATCCAAAAAAATTTTTTAAAAAAATCCCCATGATTACTGGGGATTTTTGCACATGAGATTCACTTTCGGTCTCTTAAAAGTGAAATTCAATTATTATACTGCCAAATAATTGGCGTGCAAAAAAATGAAATACATATAAAAGTGTTATACAAATCATTCTTATGTTTAGGTTGTAAAATCATTTAATAAAATTTGTGCCACACTCAAAACATACGCTTCTTTCAGCTCTTTGCTTTGCACCACACTTAGGGCAAATAATTTTATCATCTTTTGATTCTTCGGTTGATCTCTCATGCACTGCAGGAGTGATCAGCTCTTTTTCTAATCTTTGCAAGGCATCTTTGTTGTCTTCGGTATTCTTTAATATTTGGCACATACCATAAGCATATATAGCAAATATAATTATTCCTACAAGAGAAGTAATCATCAGTTCAATATTATATTTGCCCTCTAAATTTTTTACTAATGCAGGCGTTACAAAACTGCCTATCGTAGAGAAAATGGTTAATACTGTCGTTGTTGTTTCTAATATTGTTGATTTCATAGTTTCAAACTCCTTAATTACGACTATTTAGTTAAAAAATGTATTAAATTTTTTTATATTCACATACCCTAAAAGTTATGTTTTTTATGCATTTTGATTTTCTCCATAAAATATTTTACCTTTGTCTAAGTTCCTTTTGTAATAACATCCTTTGGCATAAAGCTCATCGTTGTGTATACATTTCTTTGAATCAGAACATCTTACATACTGGTGACAACATCCAAAAAGATATGAAGGTTGATAATATTTAAGTAGATATTCATCGTAAAATTTTAGAATATATAAAATAAAATCTTTTATCTGTTTTTCAGAATTACAAATTATTCTATAAACACTTTGTTTTTCATTATTTTTTTCTAAACTAACACTTTTAGCAAATGGCATATTTTTTATATCGGTTAAATTGTAATATTCCTCAGAAATTTCAACAATAACATTATTTAATCCATTCTCCGGTGAGAATAAGCAAGTAAGAAATTTTATATTTGAAGATTTAACAGAAATGCTGTGGTTTAAACATAAATTTGAAGTTAATAAGTTTTCTTTTTTTATTCTTTCCTTATACTTTGATTTATCAATAATACTATTTATTGATTGCTCTAAAAATTCAAATAATCCAAATGTATAAATTGGTATATTCCTTATGTATTCTTTATAATTTTTATTCTTTGTAGACAATTGCATTTCTGCAAAATAATCCATGTGCATACAATGCAATTGACCATCAAGAGAAATAACAATTTCATTGTTATAATATCCTTCAATTTCACAGGTGCATACATTTTCAGAATATATTCCGCTATAAAAATATTTTTTAATTGATTTTTCGTTTTCGGGTAACAATTGTTTTTTCTTCAAAAAATCAATTTTTTCTTGTGTGCTTGAGAAAGTTGTAAAATCATACTTTGGTTTTAATGTTTTAAAAATCAAACAAGGTTTTTTTTCTGAAAGCTCTCCACCGCTGATTTTATATAATTCTTTGTATATACTCAAAGTAATATAACAATCTTGCAAGGCTCTATGGTGACCTTCACAATTTATTGCAAATTCGTTAGCTAAGAAACATAATTTATGGCTATCTAAATTTGGCAAAAGATTTCTTGATATAGTTAAGGTATCTACTACATCATTTTTAAATTGTTTTTTAAATACATTGTTTAAAAACTTAATATCAAAAGCTTTTATATTATGACCTAAGAGTATATTTGTGCTAAAGAAATCGTTAAATTCATCTAGAATGTCATCAATAACAGGTGCATCTGCAAGCATTTCATTTGTTATACCTGTTAATTTTGTTATTTTATCGCCTATTTTTTGTTTACATTTAATCAATGAGCTTATTTCGTTTACAATTTCAAAATTTTCTACTTTAATTGCAGCTATTTCTATTATTTCATTTTTTTCTGGTGAAAATCCTGTTGTTTCTATATCAACTATTACAAAACTATCGGGTAATAATTTTGATTTTTTCATTTTGAATCACCTCAAAATTTCCTTTTTAATTCTACAACTTTGCCTACGATCTGCACACGTTCCATATCTGCCCCAACAAACTCTTTTGTTGGATAATAAATATTAAATGATATAAGGTTAATTTGTTTTCCGGTGTACTCATATTTTTTCACAATTCCTTCTTCACCATCAATTATAAAAGCACCTAAATCACCATTATCAAGGGTCGATTGCTTGTTTACCAATAATAAATCTCCATCATTTATTATTGGTATCATGCTGTCGCCCTTTACTTTTAGGTAAAAATGATTACCGTCAATATATCTCTTGTCAGCTGCTTCAAAATCTAGCAATGTTTCCTCAGCGACAATACCCAATCCGGCTGAAATAGTTCCGTAAACAGGAAGTACGCCAGTTTGCTCATCATAACCAACATCAAAAAATTTTTGAATGTTCGAAGTACATATTTTATTACCTGAAAGTGAGTCCACTGAGACTCCCAAAAATTCTGCAATTTGTGGCAAATACTTCATATATGACTGTGTCCTACCACTTTTCCAGTTTGAAAAAGTGTTTTTTGTAACGCCTAAGTAATTCGTCAATTCAATTTGTTTGATTTTTCTTTCATCTAGCAATTTTGTGATATTATCCAAAATACCCATTTTATGTACTCCTTTCGTTATGAATTGTCACAAAGTTATAAAAATTAATACTTTATTATTGACAGTATTAATTTTGTGTACTATAATTGTAACTACAGTAACTCACACGTAAATAATAACATATGTTACTAATGAAAGTCAACAAAAGGAGGGTGAAAACGAAGTGAACATAGGCGAGAATATCAAAGCTTTGAGGGAAAAATCTAATCTAACTCAGCAAGAGCTTGCCGATAAAATCGAAGTTTCACGAGGTATGGTTGCTCAGATAGAGCGTGGTAGTAAAATTCCGACTTTGATTTTGGCGAACGCTATAGCAAAGGCTTTAGATTGCAGTTTGGATGAAATTATTTTAGGAAATTGAAAAGGTATCAGTATGATTGATTATGAAGTGATAGACAAACGCATACAAAAGCTCTCTTGGCAGAACAAATACTCCAAATTAAAAATATAAACCATTAAATTTCACTCCTAACTTAGTTTGTAAGTTAAACGTGGACAAGTATTTTGGAAAGGAGGGGGAATATGTGTGATAACAATATTAAGTATAAGACTAAAAGAAAGTAGAATTAAAAACAAATTAACTCAAGAAAGAGTCGCTAAAGAATTTAATGTTCAAAGACAGATAATAAGCTACTTTGAAACAGGAAAAAGATTACCTAGCATACTTGATATTATTAAATTTGCAAAGCTATATAATACTTCTGCTGATTATTTGCTTGGGTTAACCGCTGTTAAAACAACAAATAAAGATATTAAATTTATTTGCGACTATACAGGCTTAAACGAAGAGGCAGTTGAAAGCATAAGAAAGCTTGTATCGGTTGCTAGAGACAAAGAGGATGTTATTCGTCATCTTATCACCCAAGCGAATTTTATGATTCGAGTTTTAGAATAAAAAATTATTAGGAGGTAAAAACAATGGACAGATATTTTATCAAGATCAAAACAGACGGTACCACAGAGCGCATCACGGATGATGGCAAGCTCGAAACGCTTCAAAAGGCTGTTGGTGGTCCCATTGAGGTGATTCCTTTAAAGTTGTTGGGGAATATTCCGGGAGATTTTCTCTTCATCGTAAACGAGAGAGGAAAGCTTCTTGATTTGGAAGTTAATTTCAGGGCAACATTTTTATTATCTGTTGATAGACATATGAACAGCGATATCATTGTCGGAGATGTGCTAGTTGCCATTAGCTCAGGAGAAGATATTATAGGTCTTCAGATGGATATGGTTGAGGAGGTTGAAAAATATGTCAGGAAAATTATTAAGTGGTGATCATATGCACACATACATACTAATGCAAGCGCCGACCTGCAATCCTGAATATCCCGGCGAGATTATCTTTATAGACAAAGACAGCAGAATACTTAACCACAGAGTGAGAGCTTATCGATTTTTAGGGTATACGATTGTCGGTGAAGTATCATTACATATTACAGCTGACCAACTGAGACTTGGCATATGCTCAGATGTAAAGCTAGAGTGTGACAAAAAGACAGCGGCACTGCTGACTATACATCACCAAATACAAGAGATTATATGAAAGGAGACAACATAATGGCAAGCTTAGATATCAATTTTCACGATGGTTTAGATGAGAAAATACTACAACTTCAGGTATTGATCAATCAAATGGATGCAATCGCAGATAAGACAACAGTTTTGCAGTTTATTTCTCCAAAGGAATTTGCAAAGATGTATGGATGTAGTGAACGTGTTGCCAGAGAGCTGTTTCAGACAACGGAGTTCCCGGCAAGCGACTTTGGCAAAGGAATGAAAGCAGAAGTGCATGCGGTTCTTGATTACTTCAAAAGAAGAAGGAGCAAAGATCACGTCTTCGCTCCGCTTATACCAACTAAGAATATGCCTGATATTTACAAAAAGAAAAGCAACAGAGGACCAAAGCCCAACTGTTGCTAAGTGTTGTCAGTTTGATTTAGTAAATCATACCATTATTATTATACATTAACTTTTACTTATATTCAAGGAGATTTTTACATTGGATAATAAAAAAATGACTTATAGATTAGCAAAAAAGATAATGCGTGAAAGGTTTAAACGTAATTGCGAAATATTACTTGTGTTTATTTTTGGATGGTTGTCAGTGATACGAATCCAGAACAACCAAATTGATATGGTTATGTGGCTATATATGGCACTGAGTATATTGTCATTTGTTTTAGCATATGACAAAGAATCATATATGAAAAGACTTGGCTTTATCGAAAAATGCTTTTTCTGGCACCCTGATGACAGAGCATAAAGATATTTTCCTGAAAAACAATCCATACGGATATCAAATTAATATTAATCATCCTAGGATTGCTCAATTGTATGCCAGATATAAACGATGGAAGAACATACCACAAAATTGTCCAATGTCAGATGATGAAAGACATGAATTTGAACAATACATTTTAAGGAGGAAGAAAATTGAATAACGTATCAATCATAGGACGATTGACAGCTACTCCTGAGTTAAAGACTACTCCAAGCGGTAAGTCTGTAACATCATTCACATTAGCTGTCAAAAGACCACGCTCTAAAGACGAGACAGATTTTATAACCTGCGTTGCCTGGAATCAGACAGCGGAATTCATCTGCAAGTACTTTGTTAAGGGACAGGCTATAGGAATCACAGGAAGTATACAGAGCCGAACATACACCAAAGACGATAATAAGCGCACTGTTATAGAAGTGACAGTTACACAAGCAGACTTTGCCGGCAATAAGCCGGATAGCTCATCAGCAGGTGCATCCTCCGGTGAATCAACATACGACAGCACATATGATGATTACTTGCCTTTCGGCTGAGGAGGTTAATAATGGCTGCGCCTTTTAAAGTTGCATTAGATTACTTTTCTTATTACATAGGGCTAGCCAAAGATAAAAAGTTTAGATCTTTGAAAAATAAATACGGTGCAGGCAACGTAATACTTACATATTTAGCATTACTTGAAATGATTTATGGGGGAAAAGGTTACTACCTTGTTTATAACGAAAAAACAAGAGAAAGTATTATAGACACCATAACAGACGAATACCTAAACGGTAAGTATCGCCCTGCATCGGCAACTGTCGCAGAAGTGATTGATGGTCTAGTGGAGTATGAATTTTTTGACAGCTACCTCTATGAGCGTGCAATTCTAACTTCTAAGCGTATACAACAGACATATTATGTCAGCACTGTAAAACGTAAGATGGTTGAAATAGATCCTGATAAGTGGTTGCTTTCAATTTCAGAAATGAAAGTTCTATCTTTGGCTAGTAGAATTTTGTCAATTTTCATTAATGACGAAAATAACCGAGTTAATGACGGCAATAACGGCATTAATGACGGAATTAATAAACAAAGTAAAGTAAATGAAAGTAAAGTAAATAGAAAGAGAGAGGGGTGCAGCTCCGCTGTGCTCTCTCTCCCAGAGAAGAACGGTAACAGCTTTGATATATCAGAGGAGATGTATCAAGGGTTAGTTAAGACATACGCAAATGTCAATGTTATGCAGTCGCTGGAAGCTATGAAGGCATATTATGATGCTAACCCACAGCGGAGATTAAATGATTATACCGCTAAGATAAACAAGTGGTTAACACAAGACAGTGTGTGCGGATCTAGCTCTGTTCCTGCTCACCCTTCATCCGCTGTGAGTTTTAATCTTAGCGAGTATGAAAACAGCAGTATGTTTGACGATTAAGAGAGGTATAAAAATGGAATATAAGTTTTTTATGCATATGGAACCACCGAAGATTACTCACCAACAAAAGAGAGTTGGCATCAACAGTGCCGGTAAGCCTTATTTTTATGAGAGCGAGAGATTAAGAGATGCCAGAAATTTATTAACAGTAAATCTGGCAAAGCATATTCCTACTAATATGATAACTCATGGAATCAGGTTAATCGCCAAGTGGTACTTTCCGGCAACAAAACGCCACAAACACGGAGAGTATATGCTTACTCGTCCCGACACCGACAACCTCCAAAAGCTTCTAAAAGATGTGATGACTGATCTGCATTTTTGGAAGGATGATGCATTGGTGTGTAGTGAGATAGTAGAAAAATTTTACTCAGATATACCTGGAATATACATATCGTTGGAGGAGATTACATGAAAGCTCATATAAATAGCTATGACAAGCTAAACAAGAAAGGACAAGCAGTAGTTAGAAATGCTGCTGTAACATTAGCCGATCAATACATAGCAGAAAGACACGAGCAAATTTTAAGCAGACATCTCAATATGTCAATCCTTGCACTCTCTGAGTTGGGATGGGGCAAGACGAGGCTTGATAGGTTTATCGACGAGTTTAACAAGCAAATTAAGCGACTTGCATTTTATGAGAATGACTTAGAAGATTTTGATTATAAGCTAGATAACGAAGTAAAGAAGCTTGGGATAGATTGGGGGCCAATTAAATGAACAGTATCAAAATTGATGTTTGTGGAATTGGTCAGGATAAGAAGTGCTGTAATTGCCAAAAGATTTTTTTCATACCTGCATACATAACATCAGGAAATTGGGCTTATAAAAAAGCAACGTATAAGGGTTTTAAATATTTTTGCTCTTATTCCTGCATGAGAGCGTTTGAAAAACAGGAGAAAGACTAAGCGTACGTTGCGAACTAATAGGAGGAAACTATGTTTATAAAAGGATTTGACAAAGATTTAAAATGTAGAGGTTATCAATTTGAAATAGGCAAAGAATATGAAATTAAGTCGGATCAACCCCTGAAATTATGTACTGACACGGTATTTCATTTTTGCAGAAATATACAGCAAGTACATAAATATTATTCAGTTAATAAAAATAATCGTTTCTGTGAAATTGAAGTATTAGGACAGTTGGTTAAAGATGATGATAAATGCGGAAGTAACCACATTAAAATTATCAGAGAAATAACTGGCGATGAATTAAATGTATTAATCGGCAAAATAAACGGTAATACGGGACTATTTGACACAGGCAACAAGAACTCAGGCAACTGTAACACAGGCAACTGTAACACAGGCAACAAGAACACAGGCAACAAGAACTCAGGCAACTGTAACACAGGCAACTGTAACACAGGCAA
>JAEDHT010000015.1 GCA_016296885.1 Clostridiaceae bacterium
CGAACGGCACGCAGGGTGGTGTGAGAGGGCGATTAATTTCGCCCTACTCGATTTTACTGTTTACCTTGTAAAGATCAAATAGCTTACAAATCTAATTTGTTTAATTCAACGATCGCCTTGTCCGGTGTATAATCGGTAAGATTTTCAAGCACTTCAAAATCTTGTATAAGGCTAAATAGAAGATCAACAAGCTCAACAATTTCTTTGCTTGTGGCTTTATCCGGATCATTAATTAATTCCTTAAGCCTATCAAATGCTTCAACCCACTCTGTAAAGTTGCCTTCTTTCATTATTTCATAATACTCTTCAACAGAATCAATAAACTCTTGTGCAATAGCAAGTGCATATTCCATTGTAAATTCAACTTCATTCATGGCAACTTCAAGCTTTTCTACAAGCTCAGATGCTTTTTCGTCTGTGATATCGGATTCACCGACTACATACTTTTCTGCTTCTTCTAAAACCGTAATAAGCATATTCAAAGACTCTTCTACACAAATGGGGTCAATTTGGTTCATCTCAACAAGCATATTGCCTGTATGATAAAGTTGCGTCAATGTGCCTATAACAGTGATTTCAAGATTATCAAAAGCCTCGAGCAATTTTTCATCAATTTCTGTAAACTGTTCGTCTGTGTAATTTTTATAATCTGAAATCATTTCGCTTGCTTTTTCTAACAAGTCACATAGCTCTTTAAATGACTCTTCTGTGTAAAATCCAAATTCGTTTCCGTCTGAAACATACATCGAATAAGCTGTGAATGTGTTATAAAGATTACCGTATGGCGTATACTCATCGCTGAATAGAATTTCTTCTAACTCATCTGCAAGTTTTTTCTCATCTTCCTTGCTTATGCTACTAGGATCATCACGATATGCTTCAATCTTTTCAATAAGAGTGTTTACCTTATCAATATAATCCTTTGTATACATATCGATCTCAAATTCTTCAAGATATTTAAACATGAGCAAGCTTTGATAATACATATCAATAGTACCAAATGAGCTTTCCTCAAGATTCTCTAAACATATATTCATGTTTTCAATTAACATTGACACTGCTTCGTCTGAGCATTTGCCTGGATTTAATACAACATCATACAAAGCGTTATATGATGTCTCTAAAACGGATATGGACTCTTCGGTGTAATGATCTTTACTTTCTAATATATCTCTGCCTACATAAACCATATCAAGTGCTAAATAGAATGGTGAAAACTCAAGGTTTTCAAACGCTTCATCCATTTTGTCAGCTAATTCTTCAATCTGTTCATCTGTTAGTTGTGCCATATTATAGTAATCATTTGTACACAACTCTTTTAAAGTTTCTAGCGATTCATCTGTATAGAAGCTATGGCAAAAATCTCCATCTCCGTATGTGAACATTTCATAGATGTTAGAAATTCTACCCTTGGCATTAAGCTCAAGTTTTAAATAGACATCAAATAATTCTTCCCACATAGCGTCATATTCTTCATCAGTGAGGATTTCATCGCTGTTTAGCAAATCCTTAGCTTTTTTATAAGTGTCAGAAAATAACTGGAAAGACTCTTCGGTATAAAGATCAGCATTTTCAATATCACTTGAAAAATCTTCTAACAGAATACACAAACTTGTATGTGAATCATAGTCCATATCATAAAAAGCATCTTCAAGCTCTGATATCGTCTTATAAATCTCATCTTCATCATATTCGCCATTTTTAGAAGCATTATATACATCAAATGCTTTGAACAAACATTTCTTCAAATTTTCAACTGCTTCTTCTGTAAACATTGGTTGACCTGTTAACTCATTAGTGGGATTGAAATATTCATCAGAATGGCTAACAATATCTATTAAGCTTCTAAGCTCACCTAATTTTGTAAGCTCTAAATAATCATATGATATTTTTAATTGTGCATAGAGCGAAAGCAATTGGTTATTGTCGTAGTCAACATAGCCCTCTTGATCATATGCATTTGAATAACTCTTCACTCTATTATAATTTTCTTTAAACAGTTTATAAGACTCTTCTGTGTAGTACATATCGCCTTCAACGTCAATTTCAGACTCTATTGTATCAAGAAGTGATCTCAACAAATTACGTGTTGATTCAAGCTTAAAATCAAATGTATCGTCTGATGTATCCCCATTTTCCTTGTCGATTTCAGAAGAAATTTCACTGTTATACGGAAGCTGTGGTATAAGATAGGCGATATATCTTTGCATAGTAGTAACGTCTTCAAGATTTAATTTATTATCGAGATTCACATCTGACGATTTCAGGGCGTCTTCGCCAAGCTTTACAAGCTCCGCAAGATATTTTTGCAACTCAACAACATCTTGTAAATTAACTTCGTCATCACCGTTTAAGTCACCATAAATAACACTACCCATTAGTACGGTGAAAATACCAAAGTCGTTCGCATATTTTTCTACATTTGTGTCTTTATGGCAGTGAACTACAGCGTCTTTGCAACCAGCGAGAATATTTACCATAAGCTCTACGTTGCTGTCATCTTCGAAAAAAAGCCCAAAATGCTCTTGGCTACAGTTTGCAAATGCATAACGCTCTATAAGTTCAACACTTTTGGGGACTTCAAAAAATGAGAGAGAAGCACAGCCCATACACATACCCTCAGGGATTACCTTAAGCACCGTGGATTTGGCTTCTTCAGAAATGTTTATGGGATCATTCTGCATATATTCATAGTCTAATCGGATAAGAGAAGTACAATTACTGAAGGCATATTCTCCGATAGTTTCAAGCTTAAGCGGCAGCTCTACACCTAATATGTTTGTAGCACCACTAAAAGCTCTCTCGTTTATTTCCTTTACATCATTTGGAATTTCGTATCTTTCGTCTGTATTTCCTATAGGATAACGTAAAAGAATAGTCTTGTCCTTGTTAAATAATACTCCGTCTTGAACAGAAAGATACTCGTTGCTTTCACCTACACTTATAGAATATACCTCTTGTGACATCTCAAATCCAGGTTCAATCCCAACAACAGGATATTTATCATCCATTTTGTCAGGAATAACCATTACTTTATCTTCACCTATGTATTCCTTAATAGTTGCTTTATCGTCTTTTACAACATATTTAAAGCCGTTAAAGGTGCCTTCAACTCCGTCGTCTTCTTCGATTGACACATCATCATTTTCAGATATCGGCTCATCAGTTTGCTCTAGATCTGATTTATCTACAACTTTAACATAAGAATTTGCAGGTGTGCTTTTCTGCAAATTTTCGTTTGCAAATGCACCTACCGTAGCAACATTAGCAAGCAATGCTATTGCTATTATTGAACTAATAATCTTTTTCATTTAAGTACCTCCTAAATAAATCAAAACTACAAGATAAATTATCCTACAACAATTTATCTTGTAGTTATATTATAGATGTTTTTTTTGCAAATTTCAATCATTTGGAAGAAATAGATGTTATTTTGGTAAAGATAATACGTTTGTCATTTTTTTAGTGTGAAAATCTAACTGAGCATTTGATTATTGTTTGCATATCCATACCAAATTTGCAATTAACAGGTTATACTCGTTTACTCAGCAGTATTTGTTACTGCTGTTTCATCAAGGCTAGATTGAAGATATGCTGTTATGTTATCAGATGGAAACATTATTGCATTATCCACATCTTCTGATGTTACCCTATATCCTTTTTCGATAAGATATTTTACTATATCCAATGACCCGCTATATGTTGCGTAGTACATCGGCGTTTGATTTAAGTCATCACATTTATTTATGTCGCTTCCACTATCAATCAATATTTTAACAATTTCATATTCACCACAATAGCAAGCTTCGCCAAGAGGTGTACCCATTGGGCTTTCCTTGTTTGTAGAAGCACCAAGCTCTATGAGAACTTTCACGCTATCTTTTGCTCCTGAGAAGATAGCCTCTATAAGTGGTGTATTTCCGCCGACATCCATATTAATATCTGCATTATATTCGAATAATGTTTCTATCATATCGGTTTTTTCCCACCTAGATGACAGAATAAGTGCTTCTTGCAATTCATCTTGAAACAATTCTGCCTTTAACAAATATTTTGCTATTTCGGAATTATTAATACACGCAAAAGACAGCACACCATAAGATAGTTTCGGCTGTCTATATGATGAAACATCAATATGACTGTCAATTAATACTTTTACTGTGTCAAAACTATTATTCTGAACCGCTGACATTAACGAGTGATAGCCTTCAAATTCACTTAAAGTCAAGGTTTTAAGCAAATATGAAACCATTTCATAATTATCTGTAGTGGCGGCAATGGACATTAAAGAGTTTTCTTTTGCATCTTTTATGTTGTTTAATTCACCTAATGTACGCATTTGCTCGGTGTTACCGAATGCCGCAATATAAACAATATCCTGATCGCTAAGGCTATTTGAATCTTGAATAAGTTTATTAGCAGTTTCCCAGTCTGAGGTCAAAAGAGATGACAGTAACTTTGACTCAATAGACCGGATTTGCTCATCTGACAGCATTGAAGCTATTTTTTTAATCAGTTTATAATGATTGCCGGTTTCAATGTTTGTTTTTATAGCAGTGTTAAGAACGGCTTCATTTACAATTGCACCATTAGCAACTAAAAAATCAAACATTTTTTCAACAGCGTAATCCTGTGTAAGCTCTTCTGAACGCACAATATCATTGAGGAAACAACATTCTATAGGCAATACACCGTTATCACTCTTTTGATTTATGTCAGCTCCATTATCAAGTAAAAACTGACATAAATCTATATCGCACATTCTTATAGTGTAGCAAATTAATGGATATCCTTCTGCGTCATAGGCAACAGGCGACGCCCCCATGTCTATGAGTAATTTAGATATTTTTGTTTGGCGATAAAAGCACGAAATTATAAATGGGTTTTTCTCCTCTATGAGATTGTCAACTCTATCACATATATTTCCCGAAAGAAGATCTATATTTGCACCACTGCTTATTGCTTCTTTGCACGCTTCATAATTTGAATACTGTATGGCATCAAGCATTTTAAGATCATTTTCATTATCTGTAACAAAATGATTATGGAGCATATCTGTACAGCCTGAAAACAATGTTATTATAACAACTATCATCGAAATTTTCTTTATCATAATTACACTAATCCTCTCTCTACCGAGTTATTTTAAATATGTATCCTTTTACCAAATATATTGTGTTACTCTGTAATTTTTTAATGCAGGTGTATTTGCTTACAACCTCTCCATCGTCTCTGCTCATACCTATCAGTTTATTGTTCTCGTAATACTAGATAATACTGATATATCATTTTACTATTCGTCATAATAACAATTAGTGATTTCCCATTTGTTGCTAAATTCTTTAGATAATTCTACAATCCATCTATCATCTTTGATGGTGACTACATATGTGGCTTTGCCACTATAAAAATCAAATAATCTAAAATCCCAATCTGCAGTTCCTCCAATATCATCCGCTACAAAAGTTTCTCCATATTTTTCTTTCAATTCTTCATCATTGTATAAATAGTTTAAAGCTATATAAGGAATAGAGTCACTGCTCCAACCAAAATTAGATGTTTTGCACCACTCTGCAACATATTCTCTGCTCATCAAGTGTTCCGACGAAGCATCGTCATCAACCTTTATAGAGCAAGCAGATAAAAACAATGCACATATAAGGATGCTAAATAATATAATTTTTAACTTTTGCATCATGCACACCTCGCAACGATATTAAACAAATAATTAACTATGTAAAAGGAATTATAAAGTTTTTAGATTTTATATCTTTGGGTAACTTTACTTTGTTAGAATAAAAAAATCGGGCCATTTTTTACTGTTAAATTTCAAAAAATGACCCATATCCACCTACAAATATAATAGATAGACTTTTAATTATACATATTTATTTAAGAACAAAGCCTATCTTCTTCATAGCTTTGTCGAGAGTTCTTTTAGAAATTCTGAGTGCAAGCTCTGCACCGTTGGCATAGCACTGCTGTAAATAAGCTTTGTCTGCGGAAAGCTTTTTGAAGTTTTCTTGTATAGGACGTAGCTCTTCAACCACAGCTTCTCCTACTGCAAGCTTAAAGTCGCCATAGCCCTTGCCGTCAAACTCACGCTCAATCTCGTCAAATGATTTTCCGGTAACAGAGCTATAAATAGACATAAGATTATTGATGCCGTCTTTGCCATCGGCATAACGCACACAGGCATCGCTATCTGTAACAGCGCGCTTGAATTTCTTTATAATAACATCAGGTGAGTCTAACACATATATGCATCCGTTAACATTTGTGTCTGATTTGCTCATCTTGCTGGTAGGTTCTTGCAAAGACATTACTCTTGCGCCTGCCTTAGGGATATAAGCCTCAGGAATTTTAAACACGTTGCCATAAATTCCATTGAATCTCTGTGCAATATCTCTTGTAAGCTCAAGATGTTGCTTCTGGTCTGCTCCTACAGGAACCATATCTGCCTGATAGAGCAGAATATCGGCTGCCATCAATGATGGGTATGTGAAAAGACCTGCGTTTATGTTATCAGCGTGTTTGGCTGATTTATCTTTGAACTGTGTCATTCTGCCCAGCTCGCCAAACTGAGTGTAGCAATTTAAAAGCCATGCCAACTCTGCGTGTGTGTGCACGTGGCTCTGAATGAAGAATGGGCTTTTTTCAGGGTCAACACCACACGCCAAAAATAGTGCATAAGCCTCCATAATGTTGGCACGCATTTTTGCCGGCTCTTGCCTTACAGTTATTGTGTGAAGATCAGCCAGAGCATATATACACTCAAACTCATCCTGCATTTTTACCCAGTTTTTCAATGCTCCCAGATAGTTGCCCAGAGTGAGCCCGCCGCTTGGTTGCACAGCACTAAAAACTCGTTTTTTTCTCTCAATTTCTTCAGACATAATATTACATATAACGATGCAGTCTCTAAAAAAATGCATCTTTCCCTTTCATAAATATAAATCTCAAATTACATACGCTTTACGATATGCTCCGCTTTTGTGAGAACCTTTTTATCATTATCATAGCAACACATATTCCTTGCTTCTTTAAAGCTAACCCATGTGGAATAGTCTATTTCTTCCTCTTGAATTATCACTCTCTCTGTGAAAGCTTCTGCCAAGAAGAAAACTACTCTTTTTCTGATTTTTCCAAATGGCGAATATGTGGTTACTTCTCTAAATCCGTCTACACTGCTTACACTGAGTCCTGTTTCTTCTTTAATCTCACGTTTTGCGGTTTCAAGCTCGGTTTCGCCATATTCTACGTGGCCTTTTGGAAAGCTCCAATATCTGCCGTTTTTGTTTTTTACAAGAAGCACCTTTGGCACCTTGTGTATTCTGTTAAACACAACTGCACCGCAGGATTTTTCATATAGACACATTAGTCTGCTGAATGTAAAGCCTTTTAATGAAGCAAGGCGGTTTCTTATTTCAGGCTCGTAGTATATAGCATCGTAATCGGGAGCCATGATTAGCCTTTTAATGTTGTTGTTGCTGTCATAAGCCAATGCTATGACTATGACATTTATATTTTTTTTATCTGACTTGTTCCTAATCAGCACAATGCCAGAATCAAAGTCGGCAATTTTATTTTTTAATTTGGCCATGTGAACGCCGGAATCTGTGGAGATGCCATATAACTCCACATTCGCTCTAAAACCTATCATCCTTTATCACCCTAATTTAGCAGGGCGCTCATACTGCTATTCCTGATGGCAGTGTTAGCGTCCATAATTCCATTCAGGAAAAGAACATCATCAGTTTTTTCATCTTTTAAGAGGTTTTCGAGTGTGCCGTCAAAATATCTGTAGTCTATAACAGTTACCTTGTTAAAGTTGCAGGTGAGATATGGCACAAATGGATTTGCACTGCTGTCTTTTATGACGAGTAAATTTCTGCCGGATTCTGTAGGGTTATCAGCAGATATTGTCATCACCGGTGATTCACCGCCAAAAAGGAACACAGCATATGCATATGTGGATGTTGGAGATGGATAATACAAGTCAGCCACAGTGGCACTTCCGTCATTGTCAATGATCTTTACAGTGTAGTTGACGGGAATGTCATAGTATTCTACGGTGTCAGCGTTACTCTGTATCTGGGAGTATAACGCGGAGTTTGCACTGGTGCTGCTGCCTGTGAGACCAATATAATCTCCCTCTACACGGTTGACACCTTTTTTGAGCTCGTCAAGTGCCACAGGCTCTAGCCCCATGCTCTGCATGAGATGTTCATATCCATAATATGCTCCAAGAGAGGTCCACACAGAGTCTGTATTAAAATAAGTGTACTCATCACGATGTTGCATAAGTGTATCAATTACATTTACGCAGGTAATATCATCAGAGAGCTTTTCGGCTATTCTGTTGATATTTATTCTTTGTGAGTAGGTGCCTGCCTTAATTTTTTGTTGATCCGGCAGGGTAAACTCTGAACGTGTGGGAATCACAAGGTCATAAAATTTTGTTTCATCACCAAGTAATTTTTTTAGTTTTACTGTAAGATTGTTTATAGTGTCTGCATAGGCATCGGCGCCGGTGTTGTCACCATAAAATACCTCGTATGCCACTTTGTCAAACACATATACCTTTTGCGTTTCATCTGCAAAGGCGCCTTCTGCATCACTACTGTAAGAAAGCTCCGGGATAGCAGATGAGTTGTCTGTTTCGTTATCATCTGTAGGCTGTGAAGATGTGTTATCACTATTTTCACTATCAGAGGTTATCTCGCTGTGTGATGGTGTTGAAGAAATGTCTTTTGCGGGAAGTAGTTTCCACAGTGAGTCACCATAAAATGCATAAAGCACTGCTGATGTGACTATAGTAACACAAATAACAGCTGACAATATGATCATTGCCGCTGTTTTTTTCTTCTTTTTTGTGCCGTACATTCCACCAAAACGGATAACCTTTAACTTCTTAGCCATAGTAGTAAAACCTGTTCTCCCTTAAAACGAAAACCATAAAAGCGAAAAAACCGATAATCGCCTTTATCTGTAAATACATCAATTAGTATAATATAAAATCAATAAAAATACAATAGCTGAGGACAAAATAACTTAAATATAATAAGAAAAGCCCTGCCACTCATAGTGACAAGGCTTTAAAAACGATTAGAATAAATTAGCTATTAGCCAAGTGATGAAACTAAATCAGCAATGTATCTCTGAAGCAGTGTAACGTCCTGCATATTGATTCTGAGATCGTGGTTGCAGTCGGAATTTTCAATTGAAAGAGGACCATAGGCTCTGTGGGTTGTAAGGTCTGCTATAATTCTCTGCAATGTTGTTACGTCCTGCATATTGATGCGCTCGTTGCAGTCTACATCGCCATACATTGGAAGCTCCTCAGAGTCTGTCTCTGTGTCTGTTTCAGTTTCTGTATCTGTCTCAGTTTCTGTGTCTGTTTCTGTATCTGTGTCTGTGTCTGTAACAGGCTCAACACCATCAACGGTGAGATAATCGAGGTCAATGTCGAAGTTCTTTGTGTATCCGGCTTTCATGAGAGAATCATAAGCGATGTTGAAGAAAGTATTGGTAGTGTCTACACCGATCATATTTCCAAAAGCTTCTTTTGTAAGACCCATTGACTCGAGATATTCAGGTGAGAGTCTCACTTGAAGGTGCGCTGTTCTGCCGATAACAGTTGTAATAGTAAAGTTCATTGCACACCAGATGTTTTTAATAGGTTCGCCATCTACATCTACAGCATCTTGATTGATGTGTGCAGTTTTGCCTATGTATCTTCTTTCTTCTCTAGTGGAGTTTATACCGTCTCTTACAAGGATAAGATCACCAAGAGCCATAGTATGCTTAACCGGAATTTTTAAAGCATCGAGCACACCATCAAATACTATACTGCCAATGAGGATTGCAGTCTCATACTCGCTTACATCTAAGCCAAAAGCCTTTGCAATATCAATAAGGTTTTTGGCTGTGAGGCCGTATTCCTTAAAATTAGATCCATCTACAATAAATTCGATATCAGCTGTACGCTCCTCTTTGTTTATTGCTTTTACTTTAAATTCAAAGAGAGTCCAGAAGTTGTTGATATCCTCTTTTGTTGCAAAGTCGATAGAGTCCTTTCTGATGAGTACTGAGGAGCCTACGGCTATTTCTGTACCGATTACTACAGGCTTTTTCACATCTGTATCAGTGTCTGAATCTGAATCAGAGTCTATTTTGAGGCCGTTAGCAACGACGTCAGTATTGTCATAAGCAAAAGCAACAGGTGAAATTGCCATAGTGCCTATAAGCATAAGTGCAACAAGAAGACAAGAAACTGCCTTGGTTGTGAGTTTTGAAATTTTCATAGTAATTACCTCCATAAAAATAAAATATAATAATCTTAAGCTGCGCATATGGAGCTTAGATTTATTACTATTATTTTAAACAAAATAAGGAATAATGTCAATAGATTGATATAAAAAGTTTCCTTATTTATATAAGGAAAGTTATGGTGATATAATGCAATTTTTCATAGCATCTGCAATTGCGCCCACAACTCTTTTGTCAAAAACGTCCGGCAGGATATGCTCTTCATCCAGAACATTATTAGAGATAAGATTGGCGATTGCATAAGACGCTGAAAGCATCATCTCACGTGTAATACTTGTTATATGATTGTCGAGAGCACCTCTGAACACTCCCGGAAAAGCAAGCACGTTGTTGATTTGATTTTTAAAATCACTCCTACCGGTACCCACAATTCTTGCGCCACCTTGCTTGGCAATATCAGGCATAATTTCCGGCACAGGATTTGCCATTGCGAAGAGGATAGCATCATTGTTCATGGTTTGCACCATCTCTTTTGTCAGGATATTTGGTGCAGAAACACCTATGAAAACATCTGCACCAACCACGGCATCTGCAAGACCGCCTTTTAGCTTACTTCGGTTTGTCAGCAGTGAAATCTCTTTTTGTATGGGGTTGAGATTAGGATCACCCTCGCAAATGATTCCCCTGCTATCTAGTAGTGTAATATCAGTTGCACATGATGCGAATAGTTGTTTTGCAACAGCTATGCCTGCGGCGCCTGCGCCACAAATGACTATCTTAACTTCACTAATCTTCTTTTTTACTATTTTTAATGAATTTATCAGTGCAGCCAACACTACAATGGCTGTGCCATGCTGATCATCGTGAAACACAGGAATATTACATTTTTCTCGTAGACGTTTCTCTATTTCGAAACATCTTGGTGCGGAGATGTCCTCCAAATTAATACCACCAAAGCTTCCCGAAATGCGATAAACAGTGTCAACTATCTCGTCCACATCCTTAGAATTTATGCAAATAGGAAATGCATCTATATCTGCAAAGGTCTTAAAAAGAGCGCACTTGCCCTCCATCACAGGCATACTTGCCTCTGGCCCGATATCGCCCAATCCCAGCACCGCTGTGCCATCTGTGATTACAGCCACAAGATTGCTTCTGCGGGTGAGAGCGTAGCTTTTACTGATGTCTTTTTGAATCTCCAAGCAGGGCTGTGCTACACCGGGGGTGTATGCCAATGAAAGCTCATCGAAGTTAGTTAACTCAACTCTTGATACTACCTCTATTTTGCCTTTCCATTCGTTGTGGCTTTTTAGGGAGGCTCCTTTTATGTCCATTTTCTGTTATGCCATTCCTTTACTATATAAGTCCCATAGTAAGGTATCATTTTTGTCCGGATTTGTCAATTACTAAGTCGCATTTTGTAGAGTAATACTTATCATAATATGCAAAAATAAAAATGTGACCCCGTATAATGGAATCACACCTGTGTTTATTACATTAGTTAGAATAAATAAGAGTATACTATTTCTTGAGTATCCTCCAGTAACTTCTTATAGTCATCATCGTCAAGCTCATTGCCATCCGGGTCATATCCTTTCACATCAGTCATATTTGAAGTGAATTCCTGTGTGTACATAAGTGATTCGCTACTATCGTAATAACTGATTATCTCAGAATCATCACCGCTTTCTGTGATTATCTTTAGAGCTAATTTGTTTTCTGCGTCTAGAACGGATATGATTGTTTTGTTATCGGTATAATCACAGTGAAAGGTGCTTTTTAGTACATCATCTGCTGTGAATGTCTTCATATCTGTTATCTTTGACTCGGAATTATAGTCGTATTTGCGGTAGCCTGTCAGTTTACCGCTTGAATCATATATATTAGACAACGTAACATTGCCGTCTTTGTCGTATTTTTCATTTGTTTCGGAATAGTCTGAATATGTGTTTTCTTTGTCGGTAGACTCAAAGTCTATCATACTCTCAACCTTAGAAACGGTCTGCTTCTCCTCACTATCAACCATTGTCTGAGTTTCGCCGGATGATTCAGAACCGGATGTGCCCGATTCCTTACCGCTGCATCCTGCAAATGTGCCTACAACAGCTATAATGCATAGTAATATTAATATTTTTTTCATTTGCTTCATTCACCTTTTTTATAAAATAATGGGGCTGTTGCAATAGAGGCAATCTGCACAATTTGCCACCTCCCTCTGACGAGGGAGGTGGCAAAACGAAGTTTTGACGGAGGGAGAGAATAGATAAAAATTCTGCAAAAAGTATTTTTTTCTCTCCCTCAGTCTCGTTTCACTCGACAGCTCCCTCGTCAGAGGGAGCCGATTTTGATAACAACCTCGTTTGTTTGTGCATATTAGTCTTAATGCAACAGCTCCATATATTTTAGTTTAAATTATTATTTATTAAGCTCTTCTTTGATAACCTTCTTGATGTTGCTTTCACAAAGACCAAAAATTTCAAGAAGCTCTTTTGCAGGGCCGGAATAACCAAATCTGTCTTCTACACCGATTTTTCTAACCGGTACAGGATGATTTTCTGCCAATACAGAGCAAACAGCATCGCCCAAACCTCCGATTACGTTATGCTCTTCTACAGTGATTATTTTGCCTGTTTCTTTAGCTGCTTTTATGATAATATCTTTATCAAGTGGCTTGATTGTGTGGATGTTGATAAGACGAACATTCACGCCCTCGGCCTCAAGTGACTTGCAAGCCTTGAGTGCTTCGCTTACGCAAAGGCCTGTAGCTACTACAGTGATATCGTTGCCTTCGTGAAGTGTGATACCCTTGCCAAGCTCAAACTTATAGCCGGCATCAGGATCGTTAAAGCTCTCTACTGCCAATCTGCCCAAACGCAGATAAACAGGTTCTTTAGTTTCTGCTGCTGCCTTTACAGCCTCTATCATCTCATAGTGATCAGCAGGATTGATGATTACCATATTAGGTACTGTGCGCATAAGACCGATATCTTCGCAACACTGGTGTGTAGCGCCATCTTCACCTACAGAAATACCTGCGTGTGAACCTACGATTTTAACATTGAGATGCGGATATGCCACGCTATTGCGTATTTGCTCGAATGCACGACCTGCTGCAAACATTGCAAATGTAGCACAGAAAGGAATCTTGCCACAGGTTGCAAGTCCTGCAGAAACACCAACCATGTTGGACTCTGCGATTCCGCAATCTATGAATCTTTCAGGATATTTTTTCTTAAATATACTTGTCTTTGTTGCAGCTGCGAGGTCTGCATCAAGAACAATTATATCAGAATTTGATTCGGCAGCCAAAGTAACTGCTTCACCAAAGCTTTCTCTTGTTGCCTTTTTTACCATTTCTGCCATATCACTCATCCTCCTCTATTTTTGCAAGCATATCGTTAAGCTCTTTGATAGCAATGTTGTATTGCTCTTCGTTTGGAGCTGAACCATGCCAGCCCACCTGATTTTCCATGTAAGAAACGTGTCTGCCTTTTGTGGTATTTGCTATGATAGCTGTAGGCTTGCCGGATGTGCTTCTTGCTTTGTCAAATGCGGCTTCAATCTCATCGAAGCAATGACCATTGATCTTAACTACCTCAAAGCCAAAAGCCTCAAGCTTCTTATCGAGTGGCTCAATGCCTCCTACTTCTTCTACAGGACCGTCAATCTGCAAACCGTTGCAGTCTACGATAACGCAAAGATTGTCAAGATTGTGATGTGCGGCAAACATACAAGCCTCCCAAACCTGACCCTCTTCACATTCGCCATCGCCAAGCAAGGTGTATACACGATAAGATTTGCTATCGAGCTTACCTGCCATAGCCATACCGCAAGCTGCTGATATACCCTGACCCAATGAGCCACTGCTCATATCTACGCCGGGTGTACCCTTCATATCAGGGTGACCTTGTAGCATTGCATCCACTTTGCGGAGCTTCGTGAGCTCTTCACGAGGGAAATATCCTCTAAGTGAGAGTGCTGAATAAAGGCCCGGACAGGTGTGACCCTTTGAAAGAACAAATCTGTCTCTGTTTTCATCCTTAGGATTTGACGGATCTATATTCATTTCCTTAAAATACAAATAAGTGTAGATGTCTGCTGCGGAGAGAGAGCCACCTGGGTGGCCTGACTTTGCTGAGTATACAGCATCTATTATGCCAAGTCTCACTTGGCAAGCTAGTTTTTTGAGTGATTTTTTATCTGCTGAGTTCATCTTTTACCTCCTAAATGCTCAATAATATTTCATCCATAATATTAGCACAAGCTTTTAGCTTCTATTTTCCTTTTTAGAAAAATCAGACTGTATTTTACCATTATTTTTACAAAAGTTGTATATATAAAATTTTACTTGTACAGTCATTAATTATTGGATCCATTTTAAATATTTGTCGCAAATTTTAAAAATAAACATAGTCTGTGAAGATAATAAAAAAGTTTATTTTTATAGTCATAAGACATGAACCTAATAAGCAAAAAAGATTAAAGTGCGTAATGATTTTTAAGCGATTTTATTGCAAATCTTATCTGATTTTGATATAATTTCATCTGGCAAATTCTGAAAGGAGGTTTTACATTATGCTTTTGGTTGTTGATATTGGCAATACAAATATTAAGCTCGGCATATTTAATGGTGAAGAGCTTGTTCTTCAATCACGCATAGCCACCGACAGAGGTAAGACAACAGATGAGTACGCAGTCATATTCAGCAGAATTTTTGAAATATACAAAATAGATGTTGATATGATAAAGGGCTCTATAGTTAGTTGTGTGGTGCCTTCGATATCTTATACAGTGAGAAAGGCAATTTACGTTTTGACTAAGCATCTGCCCCTTGAGGTGTCACCTGATATTGAGTTGGGACTTAAAGTGGAAATTGACGATCCCAGAGGATTGGGGTCTGATCTGGCAGCGGGATGTGTGGCAGGATGTGCACTTTATAGTGCACCGCTCATTATAGTAAGCCTTGGCACAGCCACCACATTCGCTGTTATCAATAGCTCCAAAGCTATGTGCGGAGGCAGTATTATGCCCGGAATGTCTCTGTCGCTGGAGGCTCTTACTCACCGTTCGTCTCTTTTGCCTTCTGTTAGCTTTGATACACCGCAAAGCGTGATAGGTAAAAACACACAGGACTGTATGAGATCAGGCTCTGTATTAGGCACAGCGGCAATGATAGATGCTATGTGCGATCGTATTGATGAGGAACTAGGAGAAAAATGCGCAGTGGTTGCTACCGGTGGATTATCATCTATGGTAGTTCCAAACTGTAAGCGTGATATTATACTGGACAAAACCCTTATACTTAAAGGATTGAAGATAATATACGAGCTAAACACAAAAAATCAGGAGGATAAAAAATGACTAAGACAGCAAAAACTAGTGTAAGCAAGTTTGGAAGAACACAAACATTGGTAATAACTTCGTTGCTTGCTGCACTTATAATGATAATGACATTCACAGGTATAGGTTATATTCCGATAGGACCACTTAAGCTCACATTTCTTGTGCTTCCTGTTGCTATTGGTTCGATAATTCTTGGTCCAAAGATAGGCTTGTTGCTTGGTACAATATTTGGATTATCCAGCTTCATCACCTGCTTTGGTTTGGATGCTTTTGGTGCTGTTTTGCTCAGCATAAATCCGTTATATACATTTTTGACTTGTGTAGTGCCAAGAATGTTATGCGGATTTTTGCCGGGATTGATTTATAGGGGACTTGCTGCTAATAATAAATTTCTCGCAAAACATGACAAGCAAGATATTGTAGCTACGTCAATCGCAAGTGTTAGCACTGCATTAATAAATACATTGTTTTTCCTTGGCTTTATGTGGTTTCTCTTTGCTCAGGACTTCTTGAATAATGAAGAAGTTATAGAAGTGCTTGGCGGAACAGTTATTGGTAGCTTTAAAACACTGATTGTAGCATTTGCAGGTATAAATGCTATTATTGAATCAGCTACAGCTTTGATTTTGGGAACTGCTATTATCAAGGCATTAAAATACTGCTTAAAGAGATTATCCTGATGTCAAGAAGTTATCTTAGCAACATAAAAACAAAATATATCGGAAGATACATAGATTATTATTCCTGCATAGATTCCACAAACATTCAGATGAAACGAGTAGGCAAAAATATGCCTGAAGGGTACACTATTGTAGCCGAAAAGCAGGAAAATGGCAAAGGTCGATTAGGCAGAGTATGGCAATCACAAAGCTGTGACAGTATATATATGAGTATATTGCTAAAGCCGGACATACATATTGCTCAGGTGCCAATTATCACACTGCTGTGTGGTCTGTCCGTTTGCAAGACTATCGAGAGAGTGACAGGTGAAGAATTTGGCATAAAGTGGCCGAACGATATAGTACATAGAAATAAAAAGCTCGCAGGAATACTGTGCGAGGGTTGCATGACAGGTGATAAGCCTGAGTTTGTGGTGGTAGGCTTAGGGCTTAATGTGAATAACAGAATTTTTTCTGACGAAATTTCGAGCAAGGCTTGTAGCCTTTATACCATACAAGGTAAAGATTATGACAAAAAAGATATAATCTGTGATATTCTATCTGATTTTGAACAGTATTATGAGATGTTCAAAAAAAATGCGTATTCCTTTCTGGATGAGTATAAGGAAAAATGCGTGACATTGGGGAGAGAGGTCTCTTTTCAGAAAAACTCACTTAGTCTTTCAGGTGTAGCATACGACATAAATTGTAACGGTGACCTTTTGGTAAAGACAGATGGCGGTAACGTCACTGTGTCATCAGGAGAGGTTGCTGTGCAGGGTATATATTAAAATTTTAAAATTATTTATAAAATAAATGCCATAGGATATAAGCTTATTTATCCTGTGGCATTTATTGTTTTCTTTCTATGAAGATACCCTTAAGTATTTGATTTTGTGCTTGCACAAATGATACAAATGTGATAACATATAATTTGTGTTATTGCAATAAGAAAGTGGGTTCATAGCATTGATTCGAGAAGTAATATACGATTATGATAAACAGTTAGAATATATAAATCTTTCACGTGAAATTATGGATATTAGAAAAAGAGGAGAAAAACCGCTTGCTTTTATCCACACATATGGATGTCAGCAGAATGTGGCTGATGGAGAGCGTATAAAGGGTATGCTGGAGCAAATGGGATTTGACTTCACCGATACGGTGGATGATGCCGATTTTATTCTCTTCAACACTTGCGCCGTGAGAGAACACGCTGAGGATAGAGTTTTTGGTAATGTGGGCGCATTGAAGACGCTAAAAAGACGTCACCCCTCCATACTGATAGCACTTTGTGGTTGCATGATGGAGCAGGAGCATATCGCTAATAAGATATATAAGAGCTTTCCGTTTGTAGGGCTTGTGTTTGGCACACATGCTATTCATAAGTTCCCTGATATGTTTTATCATAGCATCACAGGCGGTAAGCGTGTGTTTGAAAGAGGAAATGACGACCTTGCTGTGCATGAGGGTATACCGGTTAAGCGTGACGGCAGTTTTAAAGCATGGCTATCTATTATGTATGGTTGTGATAACTTTTGCTCATACTGTATTGTACCCTATACCAGAGGCAGAGAGCGTAGCAGACGTTTTGAAGATATAGTGGCTGAGGCTAAAGAGCTTGTAGCTAACGGATACAAAGAAATCACACTCTTAGGTCAAAACGTGAACTCATATGGTAAGGGCTTAGAAGAAAAGCACACCTTTGCTGAGCTTATAAAAGAGATAGACAATATAGAAGGTGATTTTCTTATAAGATTTATGACATCACATCCTAAAGATTGTTCAAAGGAGCTTATAGATGTGATAGCACAGAGCAAGCATATCAGTAAGCACCTGCATCTGCCATTTCAAAGCGGAAGCGACAGAATCCTTAAGGAAATGAACAGACGATATGACAGAGAAAAATATCTGGACATCGTTAATTATGCCAAAGAGAAAATAGAGGATGTTTCGCTAACATCTGATATAATAGTAGGTTTTCCCGGTGAAACAGAGGAAGACTTTGAGCAGACTATCAGCTTAGTAAAAGAAGTAGGCTTCACATCTCTTTTCACATTTATTTATTCTAAGCGTGTGGGTACACCTGCCGCAGAGATGGAAGATCCTACTACAGACGAAGAAAAAAGTCGCAGGTTTACTCGTCTTTTAAAGGTACAGGAGGAGATAGCTTCCCAGAGATGTGCATCTATGGTGGATAGCATACAGCGTGTGCTTGTAGAGAGTATGAACGAGAAGAAAGGTATGCTTTCAGGAAGAACAAGCGGAAATATTATAGTAGAATTTGACGGAAGTGAAGATTTGATAGGTAGCTTCGCTAACGTGAAGATAACAAAGGCTCGCAACTGGATATTACAAGGCGAGCTGGCACAATAAATTAAAAAGTATAAAAAAGGAGATAAATAAAATGGATATGATAGAACTTGCAAGAGAAATAGGAAGACAGATACAGAAGGACGAGGCATACTTGAATTTGAAAAAGGCACAGGAAGATAGCGACAATGATGCTGTGCTACAAGAGCTTATCGGCAACTTTAATCTCAAAAGACTGGCAATTAACAACGAAACTGCAAAAGAGGATAAAGACAATGAAAAGCTGATTGAGCTTAACAAAGAGCTTCGTGTAATCTATGCTGACATAATGAGAAATGAGAATATGACAGCATATAATAATGCAAAAACAGAATTTGACAAGAAGCTTGCAAGAGTTATGGCAATCATTCAGCAATCGGCACAGGGTGAAGATCCAAACACAACCGATTATGTAGTATCATGCTCAGGCGATTGCTCAGGCTGTAGCGGATGCCACTGATAACTGATATAAAATATATTTAGTTTTTTTCAGGAGGTGGAACTATGGCAGAACTCTCGCCAATGATGAAGCAGTATTTTGAAATAAAAGAGAAATATCCCAATACCCTTGTTTTTTATCGACTTGGTGACTTTTACGAGATGTTTTTTGAAGATGCAAAGATAGCATCACAAGAGCTTGATCTCACCCTCACAGGGCGTGACTGTGGGTTAGATGAGCGTGCGCCTATGTGTGGCGTGCCGTTTCATAGCTGTGATGGATATATAGCAAAGCTTATTCAAAAGGGCTATAAGGTGGCTATTTGTGAGCAGGTGGAGGATCCGGCTCTTTCTAAGGGGCTGGTTAAGCGTGATGTAGTGCGTGTTATCACGCCAGGCACACTTATCGAAAGCTCAATACTCGATGCAGGCAAAAACAACTATATATGTAGTGTGTTTGCGAAGAATAAAAAGTGCGGTATAGCCTTTTGTGATATTTCTACAGGTAAGCTAACTGCCACGCAGATAGAGGGTCACGATTTTATAAAAAGGGTTAAAAATGAGATTTTGTCCTGTTCACCTAATGAAATTATTTGCAATAGCGAAGTGCTTAAGCTGAAAGGAATCAGTGAGTACATTTGTGAACGTATAGGAGTAGAGATAGAAGCTACAGAGGATGCTGATTTTGATTGTTCTAACAGCCTGTTTTATGAATATTTTCCTAATGCAGAGCTTAGCGAGAGTGACTATGAACAAAATATCTGTTCTATATCGGCTGTGTGCGGTCTAATGGGCTATCTTAAGCGAACTCAAATGAACGGCTTGGAAAGAATATCTGTTCCAAAGTTCTATAAGGGTGAGCAATTTATGTTGCTCGATTTTAACACTAAGAGAAATCTGGAGCTTTTGCAGACTATGCACACCGGCGAAAAGAAAGGCTCTTTGCTCTGGGTGTTGGATAAGACCCAGACTGCCATGGGCAAGCGTCTTTTGCGTACGTGGATCGAAAGGCCGTTGCTTGCTTGCAATTCTATTATTAATAGGCAAAATTCAGTGTCGGAGCTGGTGCATGATGTGATACTCCGTTCAGATCTATCTGATGCCTTAAAACCTATGATAGATATACAGCGCCTTATGACAAAGGTGACGTATGGTTCTGTCAGCCCGAAGGAGATATATTCACTTGGATTGGCATTTGGGCAGATACCATGCATAAAAAATGTGATTGCAAAGACAAGCTCACGACTTTTAAAGGATAGCTATAACAAGATGGATGATCTAAGTGATCTCCATGAGCTTATTATGACAGCTATCAGTGAAAAAGCACCGATAACCTCCAAAGATGGCGGTATCTTTAATGAGGGTTACAGCAAAGAGGCAGATGAGCTTAGAGTCATAATGAATGATTCATCATCGTTGCTTGCAAAAATAGAGGCAAGAGAAAAAGAAGCCACAGGCATACCAAAACTCAAAATAGGTTATAACAGAGTGTTTGGCTATTATATAGAGGTCACAAATATGTATAAAGACCTAGTGCCTGAAACCTATATCCGCAAGCAGACTTTGACCAACTGTGAAAGATATATCACTCAGGAACTTAAAAATCTTGAGGGCACTATATTGGGTGCAAGAGAGAGATGTTGCAAGCTGGAGTATGATCTCTTTCAGGTTTTTGTGAAGCAGATATCTGCACACCTGCTTAGAATAGAGCAGACTATAGATGCAATAGCTGTGGTAGATGTACTTATGTCTTTGGCACAGGTGGCTAGCGATAATAGATACTGTCGCCCAGAGGTGAACAACAGCGGAAAAATAATAGTAAAAGAAAGCCGTCATCCTGTTGTAGAACTTTTACTTAAAAATACACCGTTTGTGCCAAACAATATATATCTTGATAATGACAGTAACAGAACAGCCATCATAACCGGACCTAATATGGCAGGTAAATCTACATATATGCGTCAGGCGGCACTTATCACTATTATGGCACAGATAGGTAGCTATGTGCCTGCAGAAAGTGCCGAGATTGGCATCACAGATGCTGTTTTCACTCGAATAGGAGCATCAGACGACCTCACAACAGGTCAATCCACATTTATGGTTGAGATGAACGAGGTTGCTAATATAATAAAATCAGCCACAAAGAATAGCCTGCTTATCCTTGACGAAATAGGCAGAGGAACATCTACCTATGATGGTATGAGTATAGCTCGCAGTGTGCTGGAATATGTGACAGATAAAAAGACTCTTGGTGCCAAAACTCTGTTTGCCACTCATTATCATGAACTCACTATTCTTGAGAATCTCATGGATGGTGTCAAAAACTACAATATAGCTGTCAAAAAGAGAGGCTTTGATATCACTTTCTTGAGAAGGATTGTTCCGGGTGGAGCCGATGAGAGCTATGGCGTGGAGGTTGCAAAGCTTGCAGGAATACCGGAGAGCATAATTATGAGGGCTAAAGAGGTTCTTTCGGAGCTTGAGGGTCAGTCTGACAGCAAGCCGATAACCCGGAATGTGTCACAAAATACAAATTCTGAAGAAACTTTGTTTTCTTTGCTCGATACCGGTAACAATAAGATTATAGACGAGCTGAGAAACATTGATATAAATACGCTCACTCCTATAGAAGCTATGAAAAAGCTCTATGACCTGGTGAGCATGGCAAAGGATACATAATATACTTTTGCTATAGTGACTTATACAAACTAAAACTTAATTGTAAAAAAATTGTGTTGAGGTGAGAATATGTCAAAGATAAATATACTTGATAAATATACTGCAGAGCTGATAGCTGCCGGTGAGGTTGTAGAAAGACCAGCCTCTGCCATAAAAGAGCTTTGCGAAAATGCAATAGATGCAGGCGCAACCAATATTACAATAGAGATAAATCACGGCGGAATCACCTATATGCGTGTTACAGACAACGGCTGTGGCATAGAGCGTGAGGATATCAGAAAAGCTTTTATGCGCCATGCCACAAGTAAGGTGAAAAGTGCAGAAGACCTCGATTCTATAGGCACACTGGGCTTTCGTGGGGAGGCTTTGGCATCTATTTGCGCTGTATCTAAGGTAGAGCTTATCACAAAATCTGTGGATGAACAGATAGGCTCTAGCTATTGCATTGAGGGTGGCGAAGAGAAATCATTTGAAGATGCAGGATGCCCAAACGGAACCACAATAATAGTGCGTGATTTGTTTTACAACGTGCCTGCACGAATGAAATTCCTAAAAAAAGATGTTGCTGAGGGTAATGCTGTTTCCAGCATAGTAGATAAGATTGCGCTTTCTCACCCTGAGGTGGGCATAACATTTATCAGGGATGGGAGAAAGGCTATTTGTACATCGGGTGATGGCAACCTTTTATCTGCTATTTATGGTGTTTTTGGTAAGGAGTTTGCCAGAGATCTTATTCCAATGCACTACAAAATGTATGGTATAGAGATATCCGGCTACATCTCAAAGCCAATCCATGCACGTCCTACACGAAATCTGCAGAATTTCTTTTTGAATGGTCGATTTGTTAAAAGTCGCACCGCTATGGCAGCGTTGGAGGAGGCTTTCAAAGGTTCTGTAATGGTTGGTAAGTATCCGTCATGTGTGCTAAATATTACTATGAATTGTGGCACATATGATGTCAATGTTCACCCGGCTAAGATGGAGGTTCGTTTCACTAATGAGCGACCACTCTTTGACTGCATATATCACGGTGTCAAAACAGCTCTGATAGAGGGCGATACCGCCAAAAAATTTGAGATGAACAAAAGCTTACCCGATAATTATGCTTTTAAGTTTATATCAAGAACCACAAAGAAAATGACATCAGAGCCTGTGGTTGAATCACGCATATTGCCTGTAAAGGATGACGCAGAGGAAGAACCGGAAATCTTTTTGCCAAAGAAGACAACAATCAGACAAGATGACAATACTACACTTAACGATATTGTAGGCAGGGCGCCGTATTCTGATGATGTAATTCGTGATGAATATATAAGAGAGCCAATGTCTTTAAATACAGATAGTCGCATCTCACATCCAATGATTAATCAATCAAGAGCTACATCACCATCATCTCAACAAAAAGAAGAGGATAAAAAACCAAATCAGTATGAGTTTAACACCTCGGTGAGTAGCCGATTCGAAATGCAAAGTAATGATAAAAAGAAAAACTCAGAAAATCCTGTGATTTCACATAACGTTTCTGCGAGCAGATTTGTGGCAACTATGCCAACGAGCAATGAGCGTTCTTTGCAGTTCCAGATGGAGAATATTAAGCCAAGGCTGAGATTTATTGGTGAGGCTTTTAACACTTATATCATTTTGCAAAGCAAAGAGGATGAGCTGATGCTTGTGGATAAGCACGCAGCACATGAAAGACTTATTTATGAAAGACTAAAGAGAGAAAGAGATACTTTTGCTCAGATTTTGCTTTATCCTGTTATTATTAATCTTTCTAAAGAGGAGCACAACACCATAATCGAATGCAAGGATATTCTATATAAAGCAGGATATGAGATAGATGATTTTGATCAGGGTAGAGTGATAGTGAGGGCGGCGCCTCATTATCTTGATGAGACAGAGATAACCGACAGTGTGATAGAATTGGCATCTTATCTCATGGATAACAAAAATCATACGCTGAGCGAAAAGGCTGATAATATACTTCACACAACAGCGTGCCGTGCGGCTATCAAGGGTGGCAACATTAGCTCCACACAGGAGCTGATAGCACTGGTGCAGATGCTTGAGGACAATCCTGAACTTAAATATTGTCCTCATGGCAGACCAATAAGCACGACAATCAAAAAGCGTGATATAGAAAAACAATTTGGAAGAATACAGTAACAAAAAGCGGTGCAAAAGTATGGAAAACACTACTCAAAATAGAATAAAGATTTTGGCAGTAGTGGGACCTACTGCATCAGGCAAAACCTCACTTGGAGTCAGCCTTGCTAAAAGGCTTGATGGAGAGATAGTCTCTGCTGATTCTATCCAGATATATAGGGATATGCAAATAGCAAGCGCCAAGCCTACAGAAGAGGAAAAGTGCGGAGTGCCACATCATATGATGGACTTTGTGCCTACAGATGAAAGCTATAATGTATCAAAGTATGTAATGCAGTCACACGATGTGATTGCAGATATTACACAACGAGGAAAACTGCCGATAATTGTGGGTGGAACGGGATTGTATATCGATTCACTGCTCAACGACATTGAGTTTACCCAAGAAAGTGACAGTACAATTAGGCTAAAACTAGAGCAAAGGCTTAAGAACGAGGGGATAGAGGCACTTTATTCGGAACTATTGCAGATAGACCCCGAATGTACATCTATTCATATCAACAACCAAAAGCGTGTGCTGAGAGCGTTGGAAATCTATTATGCTACAGGAAAAACACCCACAGAAAATAAAATAATCTCCCGATCTAAGCCATCACGATATGATGCCACATTTATTGGTCTAAAATGTAACAACAGAGAAGTGCTGTATAACAGGATAAACCTCCGTGTGGACCAAATGCTTAAGGAGGGCTTGCTGGAGGAAACCAGGCATATTCTCTCTAAGAGTCTCAGTGATACTGCACGAGCTGCGATTGGCTATAAGGAGCTAGAACCATTTATTAATGGCGAAATCTCTCTGGAAGATGCCATAGAAAACCTTAAACGTGAAACAAGACGATATGCCAAGCGTCAGCTCACATGGTTTTTACGAAATAAAGAAATAAACTGGATCAATACAGATGAATATAACGATATAGGCCGGATTATAGATGAGGCTCTTGATATTTGCGAAAGGAGTGGTTTGTTACGGCTAAGAAAATCTTACAACGACTTGGCATAGCAGTTGTTTTTATGGTGATAATTTTTTATGTAGTATATGCATTGCTTGTGTCACAGTATTCAATGATACAAACCGAGAAGGTTTACACATCAAAGGTTGCAGATTCGTTTGATACAAGCTGTGTGGTAATACGCAAGGAACAGCCTATTACATCGGACATAAATGGATACATATCTTATGCTATCAATGATGGCGATAAGGCGAAATATGGTGGAGTTGTCGCAAAGGTGTTTTCATCAGAAACAGCCACGGCGGATCACATCGAAAGCAACAGAATCTCCGGCGAGCTGGAGAGCATATCTAAGCTTAATAGTAGCCTTAAAAACCTTTCTGTTGGTATTAATATAGCAGAAAGTCAGATAACATCCGCACTTACTAACTACAATATTGCAAGGGTTTCCGGAGAATACTCTAAGTTATATGACCTACGAAACAACATTATGTATTACATAAATGAACGAAAATACCTCACAGGCGAAGCGAAAAACTTTAATGACAGAGTGAGTTATTTAAAGGACAAGCTTTCGTCCTATTCTTCCGGTTCGGTGGGCAATTATAGCGAAATATTGGCATCTGTATCGGGTGTGTTTTCATCATATGTTGATGGATATGAAGATTGCTTTGAATATGACAGAATAAAAGAAATGACAGTGGATGATTATCAGAAGCTTCAGAAAAAGGTGGTTTCTCAAAACACTGTCGGAAAAATAATCACAGAGTTTGAGTGGTATGTAGCGTGTCCTGTTACCGCTCAGCAGGCATTAGAGCTTAATTCGGGCTATGGCGAGGTTGATATCACTTTTATTTCATCTTCATTTGATAAAGTGCCTGCTAAGCTTGTAAAAGTTAATCAGAAGAGCAAAAAAGCGGGCGGGCTGGCTATTTTTAGGTGCGACACTATCAACGAACATTTAGTCAATCTGAGAAGCGAAGATATCCGCATAGAAACAAGTCATTATGAAGGACTCAGGATTTCAAAGAAAGCACTTAGAACTATAGAAACAGAGGTTACCACCACTGACTCAGATGGTACAGAACACAAGAGCATACAAAAGGTTCAGGGAGTGTATATAAAATATGCCAAGGAACTATTGTTTAAAGAGATATCAATACTACATTCTGCATCAAACTATGTGATATGTGATCCAAATCCGGAAAACCTCCTCACAGACTATGGCAATCTAAAGCTTTATGATGAGGTTGTAATACAAGGAGCTGATTTATATGACGGTAAGGTCATCAAATAGTTATAATAAAGCGGATATAGAGTATAACTATAAATATATAAACGAACAGATAGCACTGGCTTGTCAGAAATCCGGTAGACGCAGAGATGATGTCACCTTTCTTTCTGCTGTAAAGACCGTTCCTGCTGATATCATTAACTATGCTATCTCACTGGGCTTGGATCATATAGGCGAGAACAAGGTGCAAGAGCTTCTCGAAAAGTATGACGAATACGATCTTGAAAACGCTTCGTTGCAGTTTATAGGACATCTGCAAACCAACAAGGTAAGGCAGATAGTGGGTATGGTGAGCTTGATACAGTCTGTAGACAGTGTAAAGCTTGCTCAGGAAATATCAAAGCGCTCGCAGAAACTTGGAATATGCACAGATGTACTTGTAGAAGTGAATACCGGCAGAGAAGAAAGTAAATCCGGTGTTATGGTAGAAGAAGCCTACGAGTTTATAGACCAGATACGTGAATTTGAGGGGATAAAAGTGAAAGGTCTTATGACGATTCCCCCAATTTGCGAACCAAACCATAAAAATTTAAAATATTTTTCTATGATTTATAATCTATTTATTGACATTCGTTCAAAAAAAGTGGATAATGTTGATATGAGTATTCTGTCAATGGGTATGTCTGACGATTATGCAGATGCCATTGCAGAAGGAGCCACCATGGTTAGGATAGGCTCCGCATTATTTGGAAAAAGAATATATAATTAACGGAGGGCACTCAATATGGCTAATTTTGTGAACAAAATCAAAGGAATGGGCTTTTGGCCTTCAACAGATGAAAATGATGATTACGAGGCATTTGATAACGATTACGCTGGCGAGTCTTATGACGATATGTCAGATAATTATGGCGATTATTCTTCTCAGTCTACATCAAGCTCTGCAAGCAAGGTTGTAAATATTAATGCTACTGCCACACTCAAGGTAGTTCTTTTTAAGCCAATCAATTTTGGTGATGAAACCAGAACAATTGCAAACGAGCTTGTAAACTCTCATACAGTTGTTCTTAACCTTGAGGATGCAAGCCCAGAGGTTTCCCGCAGAACTATCGACTTTTTGAGTGGTGTAGCCTTTGCTAAGAAGGGAGCTATCAAGAAAATAGCTTCAAAGACATTTATCATTCTTCCACAGAATGTAGACCTCACAGGTGATGATCTGTTAGATGAGCTTGAAAGCAATGGTGTTTATTTTTAATAAATACTTGAGTTGTTAATATAAAATATATGTTACGAAAATCACACAATCAAGAGAAATTTTGGTTGTGCGGTTTTCTGTATCGTTAGGTGGTTCTTTATGCTTAATATTAATGATATAAAAAATATTAATATTACCAAAACAATGATGGGTGGTTACAAAATTGAGGAAGTAGATGAACTACTTTCTAAGGTTTGTGATACACTCGAAAAAAATGAATTTCAAAAGGCCGAGCTTACCAAAAAGCTTAAAATACTTGGAGATCGTGTAGAAAAGTACAGAAACGATGAGCAAGCTGTAAAGAACGCATTGTATGAAGCCCAAAAGAAAAAGATAGAGATAGAAGAAGAGGCAGAATATAACGCAAGGCGCATTATGGATACTACAGAGAGAAAAACCGAAGAGGTTAAGGTGCGCCTGCAAAAAGAAATACAAAACGCCCTTGGCGAAGCAAAGAGTATAAAAGTAAATGCCAAAGCTGAGGCAGACAAGACAATAGCAGATGCAAAGCTTGAGGCTAAACATATTCTTGAAGATGCAAAAAAGCAGTGCGATGAAGTGTATAACGAGGTGGAAAGAGCCAAGAAAGACTACATTGACCTGCAAAACAAAATAGTGCTTTTCAGAAACGAGCTTATAGAGAAATATAAGTCGCATTTACAGGTTATTGTAGAGCTTCCGTCGAGTGATTCTGTAAAAGAAGTGCAAAAAAAGCTAGATATAGAGTATCCTACAGCCGGAAATGATGCGATGCAGTCTAAAATAGATGAAACAGATGCAAAAGTGAGCAACGCAAAAGAAGAAAAGCCTAAAAAGAACAATCGTAGTTATCAGGAAAGATACGAAGCTGTAGAAAATGACTTTGATGAGTTTATTCAAAGAACACTTGAGTTTGACACCAATGAGGTTAAGTCTGCTGTTCAAAAGCTTTCAAATGAGCAGACAGGTGTGCATCATAACACTGACGAAAATATGGTGAATACTCAGGATATCCCAGATGTTAATGAAGATATTTCTGCCAGCGTTGGTACAGGCTCTTTTGCGCAAAAGGCACGTGTGAGGGTTGCACCGCACCCTGATAAACACGGCAAAATAAACTACACATCACGCACGATTGATGAAAGTTATGATGACGAGTTTGACGAAGACGACGGCATTAAAATAATAGATGATAATATCAGATTAAAATAAAAAGGATGAACACATAAAAATGGCACAGAATTATAATGACACATTAAATTTGCCTGTTACTGAATTTCCTATGCGTGCCGGCTTGCCTCAGGCAGAGCCGGTTATGCTCGAAAAATGGGAAAAAGATGGCGTATATGAAAAATTGATGGAGAAAAACGAGGGAAAGCCTCTGTTTATTTTGCATGACGGCCCTCCTTATGCCAATGGTAACATACATCTTGGCACAGCACTTAACAAGGTTCTTAAGGATTTTATAATCAGATATAAAAATATGTCTGGTTTTAAGGCTCCTTTTGTACCGGGATGGGACACCCATGGTCTTCCTACTGAGCTAAAAGCCAGAGCTAAGGCAGGCATCAGAAATTCTACTGAGATAGACGATGTAGAACTCAGAAAGATATGTCGTGAGTTTGCTATGGGTTATATTGATGACCAGCGCACTCAGTTTAAGCGACTTGGTAACATAGGCGAATGGGATAATCCATATATCACCCTCACGCATGATTTTGAGGCTAAGCAGATAGAAGTTTTTGCGGAGATGGCTTGTAAAGGATATATTTATAAAGGATTAAAGCCTGTTTACTGGTGCCCTGATTGTAAGACAGCTCTTGCAGAGGCTGAGATAGAATACGCCGAGGATCCTTGCCATTCTATCTATGTTAAGTTTAAGACAGTAGACGATAAGGGTGTATTCTCAAAAATGGGATTAGACCCGGAGAGAGTTTACTTTGTAATATGGACCACAACCACATGGACATTGCCTGGTAATGTGGCTATATGCGTAGGCCCTAGATTTAATTATTCTATTATTAAGCATAACGATGAATATTACGTGATGGCAGAAGAACTCTACAAGAGCGCTATGGAAGATGCCGAAGTTACCGACTATGAGGTTGTAGGCACAGTAAAGGGCAGTGAGCTGGAGTATATTAAGACAGCTCATCCTTTCCTCGATAGACATTCTATGGTAATTGTGGGAGATCACGTTACACTTGAGAGTGGTACAGGTTGTGTACATACAGCTCCTGGTCACGGTGTAGATGACTTTAACGTGTGCAGTAATTATCCTGAGCTTCCTATCATCGTTCCTGTAGATGCAGACGGCAGACTCACAAGCGAAGCAGGCGAGTTTGAGGGATTGCTCACAGCTGATGCCAACAAGCCAATCGCAATGCATCTCAAAGAGACAAATGCATTGTTTGCCATAAAGAAGATAGTTCACCAATATCCTCATTGCTGGAGATGTAAACAGCCGGTGCTCTTCAGAGCAACTGACCAATGGTTCTGCAGTATTGAAGATTTCAAAGATGATGCTGTGAAGGCTATCAAGGACGTAAAGTGGATTCCTGCATGGGGTGAAGACAGAATCACATCTATGGTGCGTGACCGTAAAGACTGGTGTATTTCCAGACAGCGTAAGTGGGGCGTGCCGATTCCGATATTCTTCTGCAAAGAGTGCGGAGAGCCACATATCGACAAGGAAGCTATGCTTGCTGTTTCTAAAATCTTTAGAGAGCATGGTAGCGATGCATGGTATGCTATGACTGCCGAAGAAATGCTTCCAAAGGGTACAGTCTGCAAAAAGTGTGGAAATTCTACATTTGATAAAGAAAAAGACATTATGGATGTTTGGTTCGATAGCGGAAGCAGTCATGCAGCCGTATGTGAACAAAGAGATTATTTGAGAACTCCTGCAGATCTTTATCTGGAGGGTGCCGATCAATATAGAGGTTGGTTCCAGTCTTCATTGCTTACATCAGTAGCTTGCAACGGAGTTGCTCCTTATAAGGCTGTGCTAACTCATGGTTGGGTTGTTGATGGCGAAGGCAGAAAGATGTCTAAGTCTCTTGGAAACGGAATAGACCCACAAGAGGTAGTAGACCAATATGGAGCAGATGTGCTCAGACTTTGGGTTGCATCTTCTGACTATCATGCCGATATCAGAATTAGCAAGGATATCCTCAAGCAGTTATCTGAGGCTTATAGAAAGATTCGTAACACAGCAAGATATATTCTTGGTAATATCAGCGATTTTGATCCTGATAAGGATATGATAAACTTAGACGAGCTTTTGCCGATAGATAAGTGGGCTTTGAATAAGCTTAATGAGCTTATCGACAAGGCAAAGCAGGGATATGACGAATATGAGTTCCATAATGTTTTCCACAGCATACACAACTTCTGCGTGGTAGATATGTCTAACTTCTATCTTGATGTGCTTAAAGACAGACTCTACACAGAAAAGGCTGAAAGCAAGCTTCGCAGAGCTGCACAGACTACTATCTACATCATCTTAGATGCTATGACACGCCTTGTTTCTCCTATACTTGCATATACATCAGACGAAATCTGGAAGTATATGCCTCATAGCAGTGATTGTGATAAGGATAATGTTGTGTTCAACTCTATGCCGGCGAAGATTGATATTACAGTTAATGATGACTTTATCACACGCTGGGACGGTATTCATAGACTTAGAGATACTGTAAAGAAATCTATCGAGCTTGCAGTTAAAGAAAAAACCATACGTTCTTCACTTGAAGCTAAGGTTAAGCTCACAGCCGGTGGCGATGAATATAAGTTTATCAAAGAGGTAGAAGACGAGCTGGCAGCAGCATTTATTGTTTCACAGGTAGAAGTATGCGAGGGTGAGGACGAGCTTGTGGCTGAGATAACTCATGCTGAGGGCGAAAAGTGCAGTCGTTGCTGGAGCTTTAGTCACACTGTGGGATGTAATGAGAAATTCCCGGAGATTTGCAAGCGCTGTGCAGATGTGCTTGAATAAGATTTGATTATCTTGAATAAAATTTAAAATAACTATGAGCTCCGTTCATTATGTCGGTTTGGGTGGATGTTAAAATGATAATAGATTTACTCGCATAGCCGATGTGAGTGAATGGGGCTTTGCTTTAAATTTATATAGTTTTAGTTTTTTAAGGTGGATTGATAGTATTGTTAGCACTTGCTTTTTTGGTGGTTGGAGCGCTTGTGATATGTGACCAGCTCACAAAGTATATGGTGGTCAGTTTTATAAAGCCGTCAGACGATGTGTCGGTTATTGGTGAATTATTAAAATTTACTTATCTGGAAAATCGAGGTGCGGCGTTTGGTATACTCCAAAATCAGCGCTGGATATTTATCATCATTACTGTGCTTATCATATGTGCTTTTATTTGGATGATGATAAGGTATGAAATAAAAAGCAAGATGCTTTACGCAGCAAGCCTATTGATTGTAGCAGGCGGTGTGGGTAACCTGATTGATAGAATCTTTCTGGGTTATGTGGTGGATTTTATCAAGGTATCATTCTTCCCACCGGTGTTTAATTTTGCAGATTGCTGTGTCACAATAGGCTGTGCATTGCTTATCATTTCTGTGTTGGCAGTTAAGGCACCAATGGTTAAAAAAACAAAAAAGGATTAAAAAAGATGCTGTTGCACTAGAGGCAATTTGCACAATTTGTGCCTCCCTCTGATGAGGGAGGTGGCAAAACGAAGTTTTGACGGAGGGAGAGAAAAGATAAAAATTCTGCAAAAATGCAGTTTTTCTCTCCCTCAGTCTCGTTTCACTCGACAGCTCCCTCGTCAGAGGGAGCCGATTTTGATAACAACCTCGTTTATTTGTGCATATTAACCTTAATGCGACAGCTCTGTTGTATAGGTAATTATGGAAAATATTATTTTGACAGTAGATACCGAGAACGCTTTGCAAAGAGTGGATAAATACATATCAGAGCAAATCAGCATTACACGAAATGCGGTACAAAAGTTGATAGAAAAAAATTATATCCTGGTGAACGATAGCGCCATAAAAAGCAACTATAAGGTAAAGGCAAGCGATGTTGTAAGCGTTACTCTGCCTGACCCCGAAGAAGTGGAGATAAAGGCAGAGGATATACCTCTTGATATTGTATATGAAGATGACTGGTTGCTTGTGGTGAATAAGCCAAAGGGTATGGTGGTGCATCCGGCTACAGGTAATTATAGTGGAACTTTAGTGAATGCACTTATGCACCATTGCAAAGACTCGTTATCGGGCATTAATGGGGAAATTCGTCCTGGGATTGTTCATCGTATCGACAAAAATACTAGTGGTTTGCTGATAGTTGCAAAAAATGATACAGCTCATCTTGGATTAGCCGAGCAGATAAAGGAGCATAGCTTTACCAGAGAATATGAGGCGGTGGTGCATGGAAGATTTAAACAGGAATCCGGCACGATAGATCTTCCTATTGGCAGACATCCTGTTGATCGCAAAAAAATGGCAGTTACATATTCAAATTCACGCAATGCTGTTACACACTATCAGGTTATAGCAGAATATGGCAACTATACACATATAAGACTGCGACTTGAAACAGGACGCACCCATCAGATAAGAGTGCATATGGCGCATATTGGCCATCCTGTTGCAGGTGACGATGTATATATGACATGTCAGATTGATAAAGAGCTTTGTGGGCAGTGCCTGCACGCTAAAAAGATAGGATTTGTGCATCCTAAGGATGGCAAATATTTGGAATTTGAGTCAGATCTTCCAGATTATTTCAAAAAATTTCTTAATAAGATAAGCAAAATGTGCTAGTTAAGAGGTTAAAATATAGTATTTTAATGCTTTACACCATTGAAATTTACACAAAAAAATCCAAATTTTTTTACTAATTTTTTTGAAATGGACGATATTTTTGAAAAATGCTAATAAATGGCAAAAAAGCTTGATGTTTACATTTTGATGTGCTATAATTGGCGCAATCTATTTAAAATAGGAGTGGAAAGAATGAAAAAGATATTATCATTGATTATTGCATCATCTATGCTTGCATCTATGACTGCAATGACAACTGCCTTTGCTGATGAGGCTAGACTCACAGGCGACGTAACCGGCGATGCAAAGGTTTCTATGGAAGATGTTACAGAAACACAAAAATATGTAGCAAAGCTAGTTGAGTTTGACGACGAACAGCTTAAGGCAGCTGACGTAGACGCTAGCGGCGACGTAAATATGGAAGATATCGTAACGGTGCAGAGAAAGATTGCAAACCTTATAGATAAATTCCCTGCAGATGATGTAACAGATACTGAAACTGATGTAGACAGCGAATCTGACACAGATGTTACATCTGATACAGATAGTGCATCTGATACAGATGAAACTTCAGATACAGATACCACATCTGAAGGAGACACAAGCGTTGTTCTCAATCTAAAAGAAGCTCGTGAAAAGGGCGAGGGCGTGAACCTCAGACTTAAGGGTCAGGTTGTATATATCTATGGCAACAACACCGTAATTCTCGAAGACATCATTGACGATGTTGTAGTATGCTATCAGATATATGATGGTGATGGCGTATCAGCAGGCAAATATTCTATGAATGCTATCGTTGAGGTAGAGGGTACCACAACTTCTTATAACACAGCATTGCAGATCAAAAACCCTACAGACGTAAAGACTGTTTCTACTGACAATGCACCTATAGCTCCTGTAGAGGCTACAGTGGCTCAGTTATCAAACCGTATTTCTACTAAGGTAGTAATAAAAAATGCTACTTTGGCAATCGTAGACGATCAGAATATGACTATCACAGATGCTACAGGTTCTGTAAACCTCTTTAGACCGGTTGCTTTGCCAGATGGATATGAGGCTGGTATGACAGTAGATGTAGTATGTTGCCCATATATGTATAATGGCGCAGTTCAGGTTCGTAACATGGGCAGTGAAGACTATATCCTTTCAACAGGTAGTTCTGACAGCAGTGACAGTGACAGTGACAGTGACGGTGACACTAACACCGACACAAGCTCTGAAACAGATATTCGTTTAGATGATGCAGTTGCAACTCTTTACACATACCTCAAGAGCATCGAAAATTATGGCGACCTCAGCGAAGATGCTGCTAACACTTACACAAGTGAGAGCTATGAGCCATTCATCGAGCTTGTAGAAAAGGCAGAAGCTATAGTAAACGCATATGGCGAGGGCTACACAGCAGATCAGGTAGTAGATATTACAAACAAACTTGTAGAAGCATGGAATAATCTTGAAGAGTCAGCTATTGGTATGCTTGAAAGAATGGTAGGTCTTATCGATAGCTATGGTGACAATGTTAACGATAATGGCTTCTATACAAACGATAGCTTTGGCGCATTTATGACTATTTATAATCAGGCTAAAGCTGTTTTAGCTGATCCATCATCACTTTCTAGTGAACAGATAGAAGAGCTTGCAGAAGAACTTTATAACTTCTGGGTTGAGGGCTTGGAGCTTACTTCTATTGGTACAATTTACACTATAGTGAATGAAGCACTCTATTACTATCCGGACAACAATGACGGTATGTTCACAAATGCATCTTACAATGCTTTTGCTGCACTCGTTGCACAAGGTCAGGAATATCTTGAAGGTAAAGTAACACTTACAAGCAGTCAAGTAGATAATCTTGCAGATAATCTTCAGTATGCTTATGACAACCTTGAGTATTCTAAGGACTACCTCGTAGAAATTGTAGATTATTATATAGAAGCTTTTGCATCAGTATATGCAGAGCATAAAGATGATGCTTCTAACTCTGATTTTTATGAGTGGAAGTTCATTTACGAAGAGCTTTTAGACATTTCAGACGATGCCAGTGTTTATGAGACAGCTGAGATAGAGCAAGTTATAAACGATTTCTATGAATATAGCGAAGTACTAGGCCTTCTTGGTGGATATTAATTAAATTGATTTTTAAAATAAAACAGATCGGGTTTATGCTCGGTCTGTTTTTTCTACTTGTATAAGCTGTAAAATTGTGATATCATACTAAAAAAATGTGGGATAATACGCAAAAGGGAAAGATAAATGGAAAAGATAAATTATGATAAAGAAACCGAGAAGATAATAGAATCTATAAAGAGAAGCGGTGAGGTTCCGACATTATTGCTTCATTGTTGCTGTGCGCCATGCAGTAGCTATGTTTTGGAATATTTGTCGCCTTTTTTTAAGATAACAGCTTTTTTTTATAATCCTAATATTGGCACTAACGATGAGTATGCATATAGACGTGATGAGTTAAAAAGATTTATATCACAGTTCGATGCAAAAAATGAGATAACCGTTATAGACGGCGATTATGAACCCGATGTGTATTATAAAGCGGTGCAGGGTATGGAAAAGGAGCCTGAAAGAGGAGCAAGATGCGAGATATGCTTTAGGCTTCGTTTAGAAGAAACTGCCAAGCTTGCACAAAAAGAAAAGTTTGATTATTTTGCAACTACTCTTACGCTTAGTCCGCTCAAAAATGCCGAGCTTATCAACAAAATAGGATTGTTAGTTGCAGAAAAATATGATATAAGCTATTTATGCTCAGATTTTAAAAAGAAAAATGGATATAAAAGGTCTATAGAGCTTTCAAAAGAGTATGATTTATATAGGCAGAACTACTGCGGATGTGTTTTTTCAAAAAGAGATTAAAAAAACTCGGTTTTTTTAAAGATTATTTAAGCTATACAGATTATAATCAATACAACAAGTTGATATGGAGGTAGAAAATTATGCATGAAAATAATATTAACGGTTTTATTCCATCAGAAGAAAACAATAAGCCAAACGAAAATACTTATATAGAAAATAATCAAAAAGAAGATACCGCAAACTCTCATGCTGATGAATATGAGAATTTTGCAAGAGATATGGATGAGATTCACTCTGAGAATGACTTTGAAAAAACAGATTATTCTGAACAGAGTTATGCCGAACCTCAGCAGGATGATATGTATCATAGCTATGAAAATGAGAGCTTTCATCAATTTAATTATAACAAACAAAATGAACAATCAGGTGAGTATGAAAATTATCCTGTCACACAGCCTGTGAATGATTACAGACCACAGCAATATTCCGGGTATAATAATCCTTATCAGAACAACGGATATTCTGGTAATTTTAATGCAAATGGAAACCCATATAATTCTGATGGGTTTAACACACAGCATCCTAATATTAACGATCCTGCAAATCCAGCAGATCCTATGTTTAACAATCCTACAGCACAGCAGACAAAGACAAAGATAAAGAAAGAAAAGAAGAAAAAAGAGAAAAAGCCTCTCACAGTTAGGTCAGCCGCAGTGTTGGTTGCTATATGTGTTTTGCTATCGGGACTTTGTGGTGTAGGCGGAGCATACGTAACAAACAAATATCAGCAGAAGAAAGGCACAGCATCTTCTTCACTTGTCATCAACAAAATTGAGAGAGATTATAAAGAGGCTTCAGAAGCTACAGCACCGGCTGATTTAAGCACAGCCGAAATTACAGGATTAGCCGCTGATAGCGTAGTAGAAATCATAACTGAATCAGTAGCAACAGGTTCATTTATGCAACAATATATCACTAGTGGTGCAGGTAGTGGTGTTATTATCAGCGATGATGGATACATCATCTCAAACAACCATGTTATAGAAGGTGCTACAAGCATTTCTGTTACACTGCGTAATGGCGAGAGCTACGATGCAAAGCTTATTGGTAATGATCAAACTCAGGATGTTTCGCTACTAAAGATTGATGCTAAAGATCTCAAACCGGCTGTGTTTGGTGATAGTGACAAAATTAAGGTGGGAGATACAGCGGTAGCAATAGGCAACCCTTTAGGACAGCTTGGCGGAACAGTTACCACAGGCATCATCAGTGCACTTGACAGAGATATAGATATTGAAGGCGTAACAATGAATCTTTTGCAGACTAATGCTGCAATCAATCCAGGCAACAGCGGTGGCGGACTTTTCAACGGTCAGGGAGAGCTTATCGGTCTTGTTGTGGCTAAGTCATCCGGCAGCGATGTGGAAGGGCTTGGATTTGCTATACCTATCAATGATGTTTCTGATATTTTGGAAGACCTAATGGAGTATGGATATGTGCGTGGTAGAATCTATCTTGGTATGTCTTTGATTGATATTAACACAGAACAGATGGCGGCTATGTATGGTCTGAGTGAAACAGGAGTTTATGTAAACACAGTAGACTCATCATCTGCTGCATATAAGGCCGGCATACAGTCTGCTGATAGAATTACCACTGTAGGCGGAAAAGAGGTTTCCAGCATAGAAGAAATAGAGGAAATTATCGATGAATATGAGGTAGGAGATGTTGTCAGCTTCGGCATCGAGAGAACCTCAAGAATAGGTAAAAAGACAACGGGTACAGTGGATGTTACATTGGAAGAATACATTCCATCACTTTCAGACCGTGTGAACAATAATACCACTCCAAATCAGGGAAATGGTAATGATAACGGCTCTTACTACGACGAATGGGACGATATATTTGGAGATATATTTGGAGATTTCTTCGGCTGATATTAATATATTTATAGGCATTTTGTCCACTTTAAGATGATATTTCGTCTTAGAGTGGATTTTGCTATATTTGTTTATAAATTGTAAAATATTTTTTAGCGAATAGTTGAAAAGAATTGCTGAATGTGATAGTATGTATCAGTACATATAGGAAAAGGGTGTTTATATTGAAATCTTTAAGAGAACTTTATAAAAAAGGTAAAGGTCCTTCTAGCTCACACACTATGGGGCCAAACAAAGCGGCTATTCTTTTTAAATCTGAAAATCCGGATGCAGATAAATTTAAGGTAGAGCTTTTTGGTTCGTTGGCAAAAACAGGAAAGGGACACCGCACGGATACGGCTGTGTATGATGCTTTGTTGCCGGTTCATACAGAGGTAGTTTTCAGAACAGACTATGATGGAGAGCTTCCGCATCCAAATACACTCGATTTTTATGCTTATAAAAATGGTGTAGAAATTAATAAAATGCGTGTTATGAGCGTTGGTGGCGGCGAGATATCTATCGAGGGTAGGCCTGATATAGAAACCCCTGATGTCTATATGGAAAAAAACTTCACAGAGATAAGAAATTTTTGTCGTGAAAGAAATATAAGATTAAGCGATTATGTAGAGCTTATCGAGGGTAAGCAGATTTGGGACTTCCTTTTTGACACGTGGAATACAATGAAAAAAAGTATAAACGAAGGACTGGTAAAGGAAGGGATTCTTGAAGGCGGATTGGGTATTTCACGATATGCCAGCCGTTTGTATAATCAGCGACACATAGACGAAAGCAGTATAACCCGTGAAAACAGAATTGTTTGTGCCTATGCGTTTGCAGCCAGCGAAGAAAATGCTGACTGTGGCACTATTGTAACAGCGCCTACTTGTGGTGCGTGTGCTGTTGTGCCTGCTGTGCTCAAATATATGCAGGAGAAGCATAATTTTTCTGATAAGAAAATTTTGAGAGCCTTGGCGGCCGCCGGCGTTGTGGGCAATGTTGTAAAGAGCAATGCATCTATAAGTGGAGCAGAGTGCGGATGTCAAGCAGAGATTGGAACAGCGTGTTCTATGGCTGCTGCAGGATTAGCAGAGCTTTTTGAAATGGGTTTGCATCAGATAGAATATTCAGCCGAAACCTCATTAGAGCATCACTTGGGACTAACGTGTGATCCACTATGCGGGTTGGTTCAGATACCATGTATAGAAAGAAATGCTGTGGCAGCTATGAGAGCCATTAACTCTCTCAGCCTTGCAAACTTCCTCACAGGAACAAGAAAGATATCTTTTGACATGGTTGTGCAAACGATGTATAACACCGGCAAAGACCTCAAAAGAGAGTATAGAGAAACATCTGAAGGTGGTCTTGCAGAAATATATGGTTGATTTCTGTTAAAATGATAATAAACTGATTGTGCATTTTGCAATAGAATTAATAAAAAAATTACATAAAACATATCTTTTTTGTAGATTTTAATTAAAATATTATTTTTATAGTGCAAAAATTAGCAATTTGTGATATTATTCTAGTGTAAATTGATTATGGAGGAATAAATATGAAAACTAATTTTAAGAAGACATTGCTTTCAGTCTTACTAGTACTGGTTATGGTTTTTGGAACTATTTCAGTAATAGCATATGCTGATAGCAGTTGGGGTCCCGGTACATACAAAGTTACAACCGGAATTTCTATGAGAAGCACTCCGGAGGTGCCTACTGAAGACCCTAGCTCAAACAAGATTGGTACCGTAACCAAGGATGCAACTGTTATTGTTACAGAAATTCAAGACGGTTGGGGTCATACATCTTTTAAGGATTTGACCGGTTGGGTTAGCATGGATTATCTTGAGTTTGTTAGCTTTGATATGTCTGTTCCGATTTCTAACTATTATGTAAATTGTGATGTTCTCAATATCAGATCTCAGGTTAATCTCAATTCAACTGTTCGTGGCACTGCCGATTATGGTACGGTAGTTACTGTTAATAGAACTCGTCAAGATGGTTGGGTTAATATCACTGTTGATGGCGTTACAGGATGGGTTATGAAGAAGTATCTTATCCAGAGATACGAGTCTGATATGGATAAAGATATAACATTTTCTTCTTGTGTAACAAAATCAAATGCCAACCTCAGAACAGGACCCGACAAGGTATACAACACCAGAATGGTTATTCCGGAGGGATCAGAGCTTGTGATTTCAAAAATCCTTGATGGATTTGCATTCACATCTTTTGAAAACACACTTGGTTGGGTTTCACTTGAACTATTAGAGTATAAGAGCACTAATGAACTGCAAACATTCCACCCTTTCACAAGATCAATTATGTTTACAGCAGGTGACGGTGCTGTTTATGCTAAGGGAATAGATATTTCAAAATGGAATGGTACTGATATAGACTGGCCACTGCTTAAAGAAAGTGGTATAGACTTTATCATCATGCGCTTAGGCACAACAAAGGGTATTGATTCAAGCTTTGAGACCTACTATGAGGCTGCAAAGGCTGTTGGTATTGATGTAGGCGGATATTTCTACACATATTCAACCACCGTAAAAGGTGCTCAGAAGGATGCAGAGCTTTGCTTGCAGTGGCTCAAGGGCAAGCAGATGGAGTATCCTATCTATTTTGACATCGAAGATCCAACTTTAATTAATCTAAGCAAAACAACTTGTACAAATATGTGTACCACATTCTGCGATACGTTGCTTGATGGTGGCTGGTATCCAGGTGTTTACACCATGGCAGACTGGTGGAGCAGTAAGCTTGATTATAACGCACTTGGCACAAAGTACGAATCATGGATAGCAAGAGTAAACAGTAAGACTGTTTCCAGCCAATGCTCACCTTCAGGTTCTTATGACTATGCATCACAGTTTGGTATGTATCAGTGGAACTGGTGTGGAAGAATTACAGCTATTTCCGGCGGAAAGACCGATGTTGACCTCGATGTAGTTTATAAGGATTATCCATCTATAATTAAGGATATGAAGCTGAATGGCTATGATGGCACACCTTCTAGAAACTTGTTTGTAAAGAAGAATTATGGTGATGCTGATAACAATGAAAAGATAAATATGTCTGACGTTGTTTATATGCAAAAAGCTGTAGCTAAGCTTGTAGAGCTTTCAGGAGCTGAAATGGTTCTTGCAGATGTAAACTGCGACGAAGCCGTAACTATGGATGATGTTGTAAGCGTTCAGCAGTATATTGCAAATCTTAAAAAGGCATTTGCAGTGGGCTAATATATAAAAATAACAAATTCTTTGGGGCAGTTCCTATTATTAGGAGCTGCTCTTTTAATGATAATATCGGAGGGAATAAAGACAAATGTCTTTATTATATAGCAAATATGGCTAATGGAATTACGAAAATTGGAAATGTTGAGATAAAGGGTTTTGCTGCTCTAGCGCCCATGGCGGGGGTATCAGACAGAGCTTTCAGAGAAATATGCATGGACTATGGTGCATCATATATTGTAAGCGAGATGGTAAGCTCAAAGGGTATAGCTTATTCTAATGCAAAAACTCAAGATCTTATGACAATATCAGAAAAGGAGCATCCATCAGCTGTTCAGATATTTGGATGTGAGCCTGATACCATGGCGATGAGCGCTGTGGAGGCAGAGAAAAAGGGAGCCGATATAGTAGATATAAATATGGGCTGTCCTGCACCTAAGATAGTAAATAACGGCGGTGGCAGTGCGCTTATGCGCAATCCTGCTCTATGTGGAGAGATTGTCAAAGCTGTTTCTCAAGCGACTAAACTGCCTGTTACTGTGAAGATTAGAAAGGGCTGGGATTCAAATAGTATTAACGCTCTTGAGGTGGCTCAAATTTGTGAAAAGAATGGCGCTAAGGCTGTGACGATTCATGGCAGAACTCGTGAAGACCAGTATAAACCCTACGCAGATTGGAACATTATCAAGCTCTTAAAGGAAAATCTGAACATTCCGGTTATTGGTAATGGTGATGTAGCGAGTGCAGAGGATGCCGAGAGAATGATAGAACAAACGGGCTGTGATTTAGTGATGATAGGCAGAGGAGCCTTGGGAAATCCAATGTTATTCTCAGAGATATGCGCTTGGTTTAATGATTTTAGGCAACTGCCAACGCCATCCATTGCAGAAAAGATGTCGGTTATGTTAAGACATGCTGAGTTAGCAGTTCGCTATAAGGGTGAAAAAATAGCTATGCGTGAGATGCGAAAGCACGCTACGTGGTATTTGAAAGGCTTTAATGGTGCGGCGCAATTTAGAAACGAAGCCGGTAGGGTAGAGACGTTTGAACAGCTTAAGGAAATCTGTGCAAGGGCAGTTTATACTTTAAGCAACAGATGATATAAATTTACGCCATTTTTTGATTGTAACCATTGATTATTTTTAGTACAAATTGCCGAAGTTTTTGCAAATGTTTAATTTATTCTATGTAATTTATGTAGAAATTCAATTTTTTTGTATTTTATAGGTGCAATTTTCTATAAAATATGGTATCATTTCTCTAGTTATTTTACGGAGGAGAAAATTTATGAAATCAACCTTTACCAAGACCACTGTTTCCATCCTTATTATGTTAGCGATGGTGTTTGGCACATTTTCCATGGTAGCTTATGCGGACACTAAATGGGGTGTCGGTACTTATAAGGTTACTACAGGTATTTCTATGAGAAGCACACCGGAGGTGCCGGCTGTAAATTCTACATCAAATAAGATTGGTTCTGTTCCAAAGGGTACCACTGTTGTAATTGAGAATATAGAGGGCTCTTGGGGCTTTACTGAATACAAAGGACTTTCCGGCTGGGTTTGCATGGATTATCTTCAGTTTGTAAACTTTGATATGTATATTCCGGAGCCGGAATATTACGTAAACTGTGATAGTCTTAATATCAGATCACAAGTTAGTACAAGCTCAAAGATTAAGGGCGTTGTGAACTATGGAGCATCTGTTACTATTAACAAAACTCGATCTGATGGTTGGGTGAATGTTACTATCGATGGCATCACCGGCTGGGTTATGAAGAAGTATCTTATTCAGAGATATGAACAGCCTATTGAAGAAACTATAAATTACTCAAATTGTACAGTAGTAAAAAATGCTAACCTGAGAACCGGTCCCGGAACGGAGTTTAATGTTAGAATGGTTATCCCTGCGGGGGAAAGCATTGTTATCTCCAAAATCATTGATGGATTTGCTATGACTGCTTTTGATAACACATTGGGTTGGGTTTCTCTTGATCTTTTGGAGTACGCCGGAACTAGCTCTAAAGAGAAATTTGGAGCTTTTACAAGATCTATAATGCCTACAGCCGGTGATGGTGCAGTATATGCCGAGGGAATTGATATTTCCAGATGGAATGGAGATTCGATAGATTGGTTTGCGCTTAAGCAGAGTGGTGTAGACTTTGTAATCATTCGTATTGGTACAACAAATGGAATAGATAAAGAATTTGAGGAAAACTATGAGGCAGCTAAGGCAGTTGGCTTAGACGTTGGCACATATTTCTACACATATTCAACCAGCGTAAAAGGTGCACAAAAAGACGCAGAGCTTTGCTTAAAATGGCTAGAGGGTAAGCAGATGGAGTATCCTGTATATTTTGATATAGAGGATCCTGCTCAGAATAACCTTAAGAAAACCACTTGCACTAATATGTGTACTACATTCTGTGATGCTCTTATCAAAGCGGGATGGTGTCCCGGAGTGTTTACCATGGCTTCATGGTGGAGCAGTAAGTTGGATTATAACTCACTTGGCACAAAATACGAATCATGGGTATCCCGTGTAAGAAGCGGAACAGATGGCTCTGTATGTTCACCATCTGGATTGCACGATTATGCATCTGAATTTGGAATGTATCAGTGGAACTGGAACGGACAGTTTAAGGCTATCTCAAACGGCAGTGCGGGAGTAGATTTGGATGTTGCTTATAAGGATTATCCAACAATGATGAAGAACTCAAATCTCAACGGATATAAAGGAGCTCCATCAAGAAATACTTTCGTGAAGAAGTTGTATGGTGATATTGATAACAGCGAAAAGATAGATATGTCAGACGTTGTTTATATGCAAAAAGCAGTAGCCCAGCTTGTAGAGCTTACAGGAGCCGAGATGGTTCTTGCAGATGTAAACTGCGATCAAGATGTAACCATGGATGACGTTGTAAGCGTTCAGCAGTATATTGCAAATCTTAAAAAGACGTTTGCAGTGGGCTAATTTAATAAAAAGATAACTTTTTTGGAGCAGTTCCTATTTATTTTAGGGGCTGCTCTTTTGATAAATAGCGATTATTTTTTTCTTATTATTATTGAATTAAAAGGAAAGTTTGCAAATTTTAGAAATGTGTGATACAATATTGAAACGGTCTTATAAATTTTATTTTTTAGGAGGAACTTTTCTATGAAAAAATTACACAAAGTTTTGGCTGTTGTTATTGCCAGCCTTATGCTTAGCTCAATGACTGTAGTAGGTGCTTATGCAAATGTTAAGGCAGATGCAAAGGTTGGTGCTTGCTCTGCTATTGTAATGAGCGAAGATGACGGCACAGGCGAAGAAAACCCAGGTGAGGGTGAAGACACAAACACCGATTCCACAGAGGATGATTCTACTATTACTGACTCTACAGATTCCGAGGAAAACACAGACTCAGAAGAAAACACAGACTCAGAAGAAAATACTGACTCCGAAGAGAACACAGACTCCGAAGAGAACACAGACTCCGAAGAGAACACAGACTCCGAAGAGAACACAG
>JAEDHT010000002.1 GCA_016296885.1 Clostridiaceae bacterium
GAACATCATATTTTTTTGAGAAAAGTGTCACCTATCATTGACGACTTTACATTTTTTTAGACGTCTGTTTTGATAATTTTCTTTACTATTTTTTCAAAATATGATAAAATTATACGAATAGTTTTTATCAAAAAGGAGATTAAATTTGAAAAAGATATTTATAGTTTTTTTAATGATCGCAATCATAACATTGGGTTGTGGATGTGCAGATACAAATGGGACAAGCTCAGCATTATCTATAGTTGTAACAAACTTTCCTGCATATGATTTTTCAAGACAAATTACAGGTGGAGATGCAAATGTGCAAATGTTGATATCGCCTGGCAGTGAGAGCCACTCATACGAGCCATCACCAAGAGATATTGTAAAAATCCAGCAAAGTGATCTTTTCATATGCGTTGGCGGTGAATCTGATGAATGGATAGACGACATCCTCGATTCCCTAGATACCGAAAAAATGAACATCATACGTCTTATGGACTATGTAACCCCTATAAATGAGATGATCACTGAGGGTATGCAAGCTGATGGAGATGACCATGACGAAATCGAATATGATGAGCATATCTGGACTTCACCAAAAAATGCAAAAATACTAGTGCAGAATATTAGCAATGAGCTTTGCAGAATAGATGAGAAGAACAAAGATAAATACACAGCAAACACAGATTCATATATTGCCGAAATTGACAAGCTTGACAAGAGTTTTTCCGATGTTGTTGCCAACGGAGCAAGAAATACATTGATATTTGGTGATAGATTTCCATTTGCTTATTTTGCGACTGAATATGATCTGGATTGCTATGCAGCTTTTCCGGGATGCTCTGCGGAAACCGAACCTGCAGCTGCTACTGTAGCTTTTCTCATTAACAAAGTAAAAGAGGAGAATATACCAGTAGTGCTATATATCGAGTTTTCTAACGAAAAAATGGCAGATGCTATCTGTGAAGAAACAGGCGTAAAAAAGCTTTTATTTCATTCTTGCCACAATGTAACAGCAGATGATTTCGAAAAAGGAATAACCTACATCGACCTGATGAATAGTAACCTTGAGGTACTAAAGGAGGCGCTAGGCTGATATGGCACTTATAAGCTGTAAGGATGTTTCTCTTGGCTATGAGGGAAGCACAGTTTTAGAAAATGTTAATTTTGACATAAATAAGGGTGACTATATCTGCATAGTGGGCGAAAACGGTTCCGGCAAAAGCACATTGGTTAAAGGTCTGTTAAAGTTAAAGGCACCTTTAAGTGGTAAAATTACCTTCGGGGATGATCTAAAAGCCAATGAAATAGGTTACCTGCCACAACAAAACGCAACACAAAAAGATTTCCCAGCTAGTGTGTTTGAGGTGGTGCTTTCAGGCAGGCTCAACAAAATGAAGTTCCGCCCGTTCTATAATAGTGCAGACAAAAAGGATGCAATGGAAAAAATCAAGTTAATGGGAATAGAGGACCTTGTGAATCAAAGCTTTCAGGAGCTTTCCGGAGGTCAGCAACAGCGCGTTCTTCTTGCAAGAGCATTGTGCGCTACAAAAAAGCTTCTCCTGCTAGACGAACCGGCCAGCGGACTTGATCCAATAGTGACAAACGATCTATGCACTCTTATTAAAGATATCAACAAAAACTATGGAATCACTATCGTTATGGTTTCGCATGATATCCACACCACAGCAAGATATTCCAGTCATATCTTGCATCTCGGCAAACGTCAACTATTCTTTGGCAAGACCGACGATTATCTAAACAGTGATCTTGGCAAAAAGTTTACCGCTTGTGTGCATACCCTGCACCATCACCATGGTTGAATTAATATCAAATACTTATACGCAATGAGTTGTAATTACAGCTCATTGCTTTTTTATTTTTTTGAAAATTTTACTTGACAAATCTAATATTGCATTTTATAATCTAATTGTACTAATTGAATTAATACAATTAATCAATCAAAAAGGAGGAGTCAAATGCTATCATTAAATTTTCAAAGCAGAAAAACGATTTATGATCAGTTGTATAGCAATATCGTAAAGCTGATATCTATCGGCGAAATGAAGCCGGGCGAAAAGCTACCGACGGTGCGTCAGATTGCATCTGATCTTGGCATCAACCCTAACACTGCATCTAAAGCATATCAGATGCTCGAAAAAGATGGATATATCTACTCTGTCGTGGGCAAAGGTTCATTTATAAGCGACACAATAGATATGAAAAGGAGCAGAGAAAACATGATAAACGAAAAAATATTAGCCGTTATAAAAGAAGCCTATGACTTTGGACTTACAAAAGATGAAATTTCTGAATGTTTTAATAACTGTCTATCGAAAAGCTGTGAAAGGAGCAATAATCAATGATCAAAATAAATAATGCCGTCAAGCGATTTGATGACGTTGTAGCAGTAGACAAAATAACCTGCACCATAGAGAACGGCTCAGTGTTCGGGCTAATTGGCTCTAACGGTTCCGGCAAATCTACACTTTTAAGAATGATATCCGGCGTGTATATGTGCGATGAAGGCGAAATTCTTGTTGATAACGAAAAATCCTACGACAATGTCGACATAAAGCAAAAATGCTGTTTTATATCTGATTTTCCCTATTTTTCTAATGCAAGCACCATAAACGCAGTAGCAAAGCTATATCGAGGTATCTACAAAAACTGGGACGAAGAAACATTTCAAAGGCTTTGCGGAATGTTCCCTATCGACCCTAAAAAATCGATTATTAATATGTCTAAGGGTATGCAAAGACAAGCCGCAATTATACTTGCGCTCTCTACTAAACCGGAATATCTACTCCTCGACGAGATATTCGATGGACTCGACCCGGTGGTAAGACAGCTACTCAAAAAGCTACTTGCCGGAGAGATAGCCGAGCGAAATATGACTGTGGTAATAGCATCACACAACCTGCGAGAATTGGAAGATTTATGTGACCACATTGGACTTTTGCATAAAGGTGGAATTTTATTGGAAAAAGACCTTGATTCCGCAAGATTAGGAATGCACAAGCTTCAAATTGTATTTGATACAGAAAAAGATATCACAGATTTCCCGGATTTAGACATACTCTCTTTTCAGAGGAAAGGCAGGGTAATCAATATGACTGTGAGAGGTAATGCAGAAGAAGTAGAAGCTACTATAAACAGTCTATCCCCTATTTATTACGAAAACTTACCACTCACACTGGAAGAACTATTTATAAGTGAAATGGAGGCTGCAGGATATGACATCGACAACATTACAGCATAATAGAAAAGTTTCTCCATTTGCATCGATGTACAAATGGACTTTGAAGAAAAACATAGTATTAACCATAGTTTACACAGTAATACTATTCACATCATTTTCATTGCCAATGATATGGTTCACCACAATGTCAATACTTGACCATTCCACTGAAGATATTTCTTCGCTTGCATACTATGCATTTCCTGTAGCAAGTGTGGTTGTAGCCATATTCTCAATAGTTTTTGGCACAGTCGTGTTCAATTTTCTACACAACAAAAGAAGCGTAGACCTGTATAATGCCTTTCCGCTTAGCAGAAAAGATATGTTCTTTTCCAAATACTTAGCTGGACTCACGCTTGCAACACTACCAATATTAATATCCACACCAGCCGGAATCTGCACAGCAACCTTGATGTCACCGGAATATTTAGAAGTTATGTTCACATCAATGCTGATAACAATGCTTGTAGCAGTAGCAACTTATTCTTTCACTGTGTTTATGAGCGCGTGCGTAGGAAAAACCTCTGATGCTGTGGTGCTTACCATGGGTTTGGGCGGTGCTTTTCCGTTTTTCGTATTAGTGTTGAACTATATGATACAAATGTTGACCCCCGGAATTAATTCGATAGAAGCCACACCTAAGCTAATATATGCTCTGCTCTCTCCTGAGATCATAACCATATTTACTACATATATTTTTGATTTTCAAAATAACGGATTTACAAGTGAGTTAGTTATATTTTTACTTTATTTTGTGCTTTTCACATCTGTTAGCGTATTTGCAGGCTTTTCAGTTTACAAAAGGCGCAAAATGGAATGTGCTCAAACTCAGTCTAGCTTTAAGCTACCTGAGAGAGTGATAAGAGTAATTGTCACATTGAGTGCAGGTACTATCCTTGCAGCATTTTTCACAATGTTCACTCAAGATGACTATGATCCAACATTTTCTCACATATGGTTTTGGGTAGGTATGATATTTGGTACAATTATTGCTCACTTTGTGCTTGAGGTAATACTCTCAAAGGGATTTAAGCGTATTAAGAAAAATCTGCCTATTTATTTCATCAGCCTTGGTCTAGGAATTATTGTGTATATCGCCCTTGCTACAGGTTGCTTTGGCAGATATGCATATGTGCCTGACAACAGCAAAATTGATTCGGTTGAAATTGAGTTCGGTACTTTCTGCGTGAATGACTATAGCGATACATATGATATGCTTGGTAATCCTATGCAGGATTTTAAAACAATTGATGATAAAATAACTGATGAAAAATTAATAGCTGAAATCACAGACTTCCATCAGGAGGTAGTAAATAACATAGAGAACCAAGGGTTGCAGTTTTCTCCTGCTGACGAAAACTATTATTATGATGGTGTATATCCATATAACGAAGTCACGATAAAATATAACCTAAAAAATGGCACTACCTTAGACAGACAATATACATGGTATTATTTCAGATACAGCAAAATTCAGGAAAAATTGAAAAATCTTATGAGTGATTATAATCTGATAGAGTTTAAGTTAGAGTCATCACTTAGCAGACTAGAAAATCTGACTGTCAACAAAAATGGTAGACCTCGTTGCGAGCTATATGGCTATGATGTCAATAAAGGTTTATTGCCAGACTGGTGTAAAGAAAATCTAGACGAATACGGTTGTCTTTCTACACCATTTTCTGCATCATATGATGATATAGAGAAGCTATTTGACGTCTTTCTTAACGAAGCAAAGAACGATAAAGATATATCAAAGAATCTTGGAACAACTGTTTTTTTAGACGGCTATTATAACTGTATTAATTTAACAATTAGTTATCAATATTATTGCTTATCAGTCTATATTCCTGTTGGATATGAAAACACCCTGGACTATATGGGAAATCTATATAAAAACAGAGGTTAAAGCTGATAACAACTCAATATAACGCATACCAAAAAACTTCCGTAAGCATCACACTTACGGAAGTTTTTGTATATATGATTAATATTAATGTCTTTTATTAATACATTCCGCCCATATCAGGTGCTGCCGGCATTGGAGGAACCGGCTCTTTGATATCTGCTACGAGTGACTCTGTGGTAAGCACCATAGCTGCTACAGATGCTGCATTTTGAAGTGCGCTTCTTGTAACCTTTGTAGGGTCTATAATGCCTGCTTCCATCATATCGGTGTAAACCTCTTCAAGAGCATTGTAGCCATAGCCTATCTTATTAGCAGACTTAACATTCTGAACGATAACGCTGCCCTCTAAACCTGCATTAGCGGCTATCTGACGAAGTGGTTCTTCCAAAGCCTTGAGTATGATCATCATACCGGTCTTTTCGTCACCCTCAGCTTCGCTAACTGCCTTTTCGAGTGCTGGAATAGCATTGATAAGTGCGATACCACCACCTGCTACGATACCCTCTTCTATAGCAGCCTTTGTTGCTGCAAGAGCATCTTCTATTCTGAGCTTCTTCTCTTTCATTTCGATTTCTGTGGCAGCACCAACCTTGATTACAGCCACACCACCTACTAGCTTAGCTAGTCTTTCTTGAAGCTTTTCTCTGTCAAAATCAGATGTTGTAGCATCAATTTGCTTACGAATCTGAGCAATTCTTGCTTCTCTATCGTTAGCGTCGCCTGCACCATCTACTATAAGTGTGCTCTCTTTGTCTATCTTAACCTGTCTTGCACGACCTAACATAGACATATCAGTGTCTTTAAGCTCTAAACCAACCTCACTGCTGATAACTGTACCGCCTGTGAGGATAGCAATATCCTGAAGCATTTCTTTTCTTCTATCGCCAAAACCAGGTGCCTTAACAGCAACACAAGTGAATGTCTGACGAAGCTTGTTAAGAATGATTGTGGTAAGAGCTTCACCCTCTACATCCTCAGCAATGATAACAAGCTTTTTGCCGGACTGAACTATCTGCTCTAACAATGGAAGAATCTCTTGTGTGTTTGAAATTTTCTTATCGGTGATAAGAATATATGCATCATCAATAACAGCAACCATCTTATCTGTATCTGTAGCCATATAAGGTGTAATATAGCCACGGTCAAACATCATGCCCTTAACAACCTCGCACTTTGTCTCGGCTGTCTTAGAATCCTCAACAGTAATGATACCATCTTTGCCTACCTCTGCCATAGCATCTGAGATATGTTTGCCGATTTCCTCATCAGCGGAGGATATTGTGCCAACCTTAGCAACCTCTTCAAGATCCTGCACCTGCTTTGAGTTCTTCTTGAGCTCGTCTACAGTGATATCTACAGCCTTCTGGATACCCTTTTTAAGTACCATTGGGTTTGCACCTGCTGTAACATTCTTCATACCTTCACGAATGATAGCCTGAGCAAGCAGAGTAGCAGTAGTTGTTCCGTCACCGGCAACATCGTTTGTCTTAGTGGAAACCTCTTTTACCAGCTGAGCACCCATGTTTTCAAATGCGTCGTCAAGCTCGATTTCCTTAGCGATTGTAACACCATCGTTAGTTATGAGTGGTGCGCCGAACTTTTTATCAAGAACCACATTTCTGCCCTTAGGGCCAAGTGTGATTTTAACTGTGTTTGCAAGCTGATCTATACCGCTTAATAAAGCTTTTCTTGCGTCTTCACCATAAATAATTTGCTTTGCCATAATAATTACCTTCTTTCAAAAAAATAAAGAATTACTCTATAATTGCTAATATATCTGACTGACGAACGATTGTGTATTCCTTGCCATCCAGCTTAACTTCCGTTCCGCTGAATTTGCTTGTGATAACCTTGTCGTTCTCCTTTACATACATCTTAACTTCTTTGCCATCCACAATTCCGCCTGGACCAACTGCTACTACAACAGCAAACTGTGGCTTCTCTTGTGAGCCTGATGACAAATATATACCACCGGCTGTTTTTTCTTCTGCCTCCTCGGCCTTTATAACTACTCTATCGAGTAATGGTTTAATGTTCATATGTGATAACCTCCTGAATTTGTAATTAGCACTCTAACTTCCTGAGTGCTAATTATTATTTTAACCGCTTTTCAAAAAAAATCAAGAGTTTTTTGTCAATTTTTTTAATTTTTTCCAAATTATGTGAATAATTGTATAAAAAAACAAGCAACCTCCGTAAAGAAGTCGCTTGTAGTAAATATTTAATCCTAAATCCAAAGTAACATAGAATTAGACTTTTATGTTAGTGTTCTCTTATTAATTGTAAGAATACATAGTGTACTTATCTGCTGGGAATTTTGTGATAAGCTTTGCAATGTATCTCTGGATATAAGTAATGTCTTCCATGTTTACTTTGCCGTCATCTGTTACATCTGCCTTCTCTCTCTGTGAAGGTCTGAATGTAGAAAGCTTAGCTACCACTCTCTGAATTGAAGTAACATCTTCCATTGTTACTTTGCCATCGCCTGTAACGTCACCGTAAACTACTTCATCGATATCAGTAGGATCATCTGAGTCACTATCGGAGTCATGGCCAGGCTTTATGTCAGTGTCACTATCAGAATTATCAGAATCGCTTGGGTCATCTGTGCTTGTGTCTGTGCTATCTTCTACACCATTAACCATTGACAACTCTTTCCATAGATAAATATAATAACCACCGTTGCCATCATTTAGATCATACTTTTGCTCGTTAGCATATGTAGAAACGGATTTCCACTCTGCGCTCTCTGCAAAATATTTTACACTCTTAGAGAAAAGCTTGTAGTTATATGCTTCTATACCAAGGTTTGTGAGTGCAGTTTCTGAGTTCTCGTCACGTGCTGTGTAGAGATATGCAAAGCCTTTTTCGTTGCCTTCTTTGAGATTAACAGGAAGCTTTGTAAATGTAACATCATCTCTTACAAACTCATCCTCGAGAGCATCATCTCTGGAAGAATGATGGAGCATTACATCTGTGATAGCCTCTTTTACATCATCTGTAAAAGTCCAGCCGATTATAATTACAGAACCATCTGTGCCTTTGTTGAGGTCGAATGGTGAGTAGTCATACTCAAGGCCTGTTTTTGAAAGCTCTTCATCCATAGCTCTGTATACTTCTTCTAAATCAGCGCCAACTTTTACATAAATGTCTTTTACAAACTTGATTTCTGTTTCTGCAGTGTATGCTGAATAGTGATTCCAGAGATAAATATATTCGCCATTAGCACCATCGTTGAGATCGATAGTATCATCCTCATCGTCATACTCGCTTACCTCTGTCCAGCTTTCATCCTGTAGGAATGTATATACGACTGAAGAATTTGTCTCTCTACCAACCTGCAAGCCAAGCTTGTTAAGAGCCTTGCCTGTTGCACTGTCATAAGTAACATAAAGGTTTATTGTGTCACCCTTGTTACCCTCGTTAAAGTTATTGTCAATTCTTTCATATTTAACTGTGTTATCCTCGTTGTAAATGTATCTGTCATTTACTTTGCCATTCTTTACAGAAGCAAGCATAACACCGGTTATAGCATCTTTTATATCCTTTGTGAAAACATAACCAAGATAAACGTGCTTTCCTGTTGTCTTTTCATTAAGGTTATATGAGAATAACTCATAGCCATGGCCCAAATCATTCTCGATAAGTGTTTGTTCGAGCTGATCACGTGCTGTTTCAGAATCGCCGGAATTCATAAACACCTTAGCCACGTATGTGGAGTTGAGTTCTTCTGAATATTCATCTGCAACGCTATCATATGTCATATATATAGCCTTAGTAGTCTTTTTAGAGCCGGAGTTAAGATTGACAGCACTATCAAGATTATAACCGGGAACATCTTTCCATGACTCATCGCCATCTACGATGCCATCAGATGTCTTAAATCCTATATCTGTGATAAGCTTGCCTGTTTGATGTGATTTTGTTGTGAAAATATCAACATAATCTCCACCATTGCCTGCATTTAAGTCGTTAAGTTCATCACTACTATTTTTATAATATACAACGTCATCTACTACAAGTTCATCCTCAACGCCGTAGAAATTAGGATATACGTGTAAAAGAAGGCCTGTAAGAGCCTTAGTGGCATCTGTGGTGTAAAAATAAGAAAAAATTATATAATCATCATCGTTGCCATGATTGAGATTTACATCTCTTATCACATATTCCAGCTCTTGTGACTCATAAGAAGCAGCGAGTTGCTGCTTATAATAATCAACATCATCGCCTGAGCATTTATATGCATAGATGTCTTCAACATATTTCTGTGGTGCAGGTGTATCGGTTTCATCAGCAAAAGCTGACACACTGCATAGTGAAAGTGTTGTCAAAATTGCAAGAAAAATAGAAATTACACGTTTCAATTTATGTTCCTCCTATAAATATTATTAATTATTTAAAAATTATCTTTTAGCCTTATCTGCAGGAAATTTAGTAACAAGCTTTGCAACATATCTCTGGATATAAGTAATGTCTTCCATGTTTACTTTACCATCGTCTGTTACATCTGCTTTTTCCTTCTGTGAAGGCTTGAATGTAGATAGCTTAGCTACTACTCTCTGAATTGAAGTAACATCTTCCATTGTTACCTTGCCATCGCCTGTAACGTCGCCATAAACAACCTTGTCGCTATCAGTGTTCTTATCATCAGAATCTGTATTTTTATCTGAATCATCGTCAGAGTTGCTGTCTGTGTCGTCCTTTCCATCAGAGTCTGTATCATCTAAATTAAGAACGCTCTTCATTTCTTTCCAGAGGAAAATGTAGTAACCACGGTTACCATCGTTCAAATCATACTTTAACTCATTTGTAAAAGTTGAAACAGGTGTCCATTTGTCGCTATCAGCGAAATACTTAATATTCTTTGTAAAAATCTTGCTGTCATATGCTTCTATACCAAGATCTGTAAGAGCAGACTCGGCATTCTTATCACGTGCAGTATAAAGATATACAAAACCCTTCTCGTTGCCCTCTTTGAGATTAACAGGAATCTTTGTAAATTTAACATCATTTACTTCTAGCTCATCCTGGAGAGTCTCGTCCTTAGAAGAGTGGTTAAGCATTACACCTGTTATAGCCTCTTTTGCATTATCTGTAAAAGTCCAGCCCATTATGATTACAGAGCCATCTGTTCCTTTGTTGAGATCAAATGGTGAATAGTCATACTCAAGACCTGTTCTTGAAAGCACTGCATCCATTTCTTTGTAAACTTCTTCTATATCGGCGCCGACTTTTACATAAATGTCTTTTATAAACTTGTGATCCTCTTCTGCTGTGTAGTCTGAGTAGAAATCCCAAAGATACATAAATTCGCCATTAGCGCCATCGTTGAGGTCGATAGTATCCTTTTCATCGCCATATTTGCTTACCTGATGCCATCTCTCATCGTTAACAAATGAATACTGTACCTTAGAACTGTTTGTTCTGCCAACCTGCACGCCAAGTCTGTTCAATGCCTTGCCTGTTGAGCCGTCATAAGTTACATAAAGGTTTATTGTGTCACCGGCAGTACCTTCGTTAAGATTGCCACCAAGTCTTTCATACTTAATTGTATTATTCTCGTTATAGATAAATCTTTCGTTTTGTTCAGAATTTTTCACAGAAGCAAGCATAACGCCGTTCACAGCCTCTGTGGCATCTTTTGTGAAAACATAACCAATGTAAATGTGCTTTCCTTTTGCACCCTGATTGAGATCGTAGTTTAATACCTCATAGCCACAACCCATATCGTTCTCGATAAGTGTTTCTTCCAGCTGATCACGTGCTGCTGAAGAATCACCGGTAGACATAAAGATTTTAGCTATATATGTAGATTTAATTTCAGATGAAACTGTATCTAAAATACTATTAAATGTCATATAAATAGCTTTGTTTGTCTTTCTGGAACCCTTGTTGAGGTTCAATGGAGAATCAGACTCATAAGCCGGTGTATCCTCCCATGACTCATCACCATCGAAAAGACTATCAGATGTTCTAAAACCTATATCTGTGATAAGCTTTTCTGTCTGGTGTGAAGTTGTTGTATATACATGGACATAATCTCCGCCCTGATTATCATTTAGATCACCGTATACTTTGGTATACTCAACACCATCTACTGTGAGGTATTCTTTTGTCTTTATTCTGGAAGAATAGCTATTTACAAGAAGACCTGTGATAGCCTCTGCAGGATCTGTGGTGTAGCTATAGCTAAAAACAATATAGTCATCATCGTTGCCATAATTAACGTTTATATCTCTGATTACATAACCGGCAACATTTTTTGATTCGTAATACTCTACATAATCGTTCTTAACTTTTTCAACCCTTGAGTCTCTGCATGGTTTGATGTTAATTTCTTTAACATACTTTTGAACAGTCTCTTGCTGTTCCTGCTGATTGTCTTCCTCGCCATCTGCTGATGCTACAACAGCAAGTGATGTGCAAGCCATCATCAAAGCAAGGATAATGGATAATACTTTCTTCATTGTGAAACTCCTCCAATAAAATAAATTATTACATACATATCTAAAAACACAATGTAACTAGTATACATTATAGTATAATATTATGTAAAACGCAACATCTATTTTATTTTCTCATTAAATTACAATTTTTTCTCTTTTACCGCTAAAAATATGTAATATTTATCATAGAAATTTACTTTTCTTAAATTTACTAAAGGAACCTATCAATTTTATTGACATGAAACGTGGTTTAGAGTGAATTTGCCTAATAGAAAAGAGCTATCGCAAACTACTTGCAATAGCCCTTTTACTGTTTTTAATTAGAATTTTGAAATCAATAATGCAATGTATTTCTGAACAAGAACAACATCTTCCATTGTTACTTTTTCATCGGCATTTACATCTGCTGCTTTTTTAGCATCATCACTCAATGTTTTGAGATTTGCAATAGCTCTTTGCATATCAACTACATCTGTCATTGCTATTGAACCATCGCCACTTACATCTCCGAGATCATAAGGATCAACCTTAAGCTGTGAAGAATCAGCTTGCTTTGTCTTTGTAATGCCATACTCGCCATCGCCCCAATAGTAGTACCATACGCCACCGCCGATAGCTGTTGCACCGGAAAATTCGTTTTCCACTTCAAGCTCAAGATTTGGAATATAAATCATGTCTTTAAAGTTAGGTGTTGAAAAACCTTCCTTGTAGCGTGGGAATTCTTTTGTATCACTACCATACTTAAGAGTAGCGATCTCAGATGCTTCATAGCCTTCCATATTGATATTGTCTGTCTGATGTCCGTTTATAGGGTCAAGAGCTACATCAACATAAGAGTTAAAGAGAACAGTTGGTGTGGTAGCAAATCCATCAGCAGTGTCCACATTCTCTTGCCAGATCTCAACCTTGAATATTCTTCTGCCATCGTCGAATTTGTAAACACAATTTTCAGGCTTAACCTCTTCGCCCGGCCATTCAGCATTTGTTTTTGGCACCCAGTAATACACGCCTATGCTGTCATTTGTGCTAAACCAGTTTACCGGTGCCATAAAGTAGTAGGTGAAGTACTCACCATCAGCAGTGTTTCCTTCCTCTGCGCTTGCAGTAGCCATAGCCAAAGAAGCAAGCATAGAGATTGCAAGAAGTAAACTTAAAATTTTCTTAATCATAATAAAGGTCCCCCCTAAAATAATTTATAATAACTGCTTTTACGCAGTTAATTAACAATTTTGAACTTTTTATACGTTATTCTCTCGTTTTTTTCCAACAATAAGCACTATCACAATTGCAATAAGAACAACAGCTATAACGCAACAAGCAATTACAACAGGCCACGCATTCTCACTAGCAACCTCTGATGCATCATCCACTTTATCAGACTTATTGCCTTTATTGGCATTATCAGGAGAGTCTTGAGAAGAAGCTGTAGCATCTGCATTTATGCTTTGCTGTGACTTGTCCACAAGATCAAGCTCACCTTCATAAGTATTAAGCTCTGCTACTGCATTAATTTTATAGTCTGTGCCCTCATGCATGGTTACACCATCAGTATTATATATCTCAAGAAATTCAAATGATAACTCGATATCCTTACCATATTTCTCAGATACATCCTGAGCAAGGAAATTAAGCTGAACTATCATATTGTCATCTTCAAAGTAAATATGATCTGAACCTTGAGCGCAGTTGAACAAAAATCTATTTTCAAGAACTTCGTTATAGATAACACCACCCATGGCATCACCAAACTTTATAGACCCTTGCTTCACGCCACCTGCTACAAGTGACAATACCTCTTGATCATAAACAACGTGGGCATTTATTGCCATTACGTCTGCTTTGAGATCTTCGATAGATACTGTGTAGGTTATCACGTCGTTCGGAACAACCTTTTCACCATTTACTTTGTATTCAGCATCAGCAGCAAATGCTGATGGAATACTGGACAAGATCAAAATAACCATTAAAATCGATAAAGATATATACTTTTTCATCTTTTTACTCCCATTTCACTTATTAATTTTCTTTGTTTTTTTACTCATTGGCAAGACAACAACACATACGATTATTACAGCCAGTGCGATAACAACACCACATATAACAAGCACACCTATTCTAAAAGAGTCACCATCAGTGGCGTTAGCATCATCCAACAAAGCTTCATCACCGGCGGATGCATGAATTTCGTCGCCGACCATAACCTCAGTGTATACGTCATTTTTATCGAGGTAAACTACCTTATCACCGCTATAATCAAAAAATTCTTCTAAATTATGGCTTATCGAAGTGTCAATATCACCAACAGCCACAAATTCTGCCTCCAGTAACACAACACCTTTTGACATATCAGTACCATTAACTCCATCTGCATATGTGGCAACAATAGTTCCGCTTCCGTCGTTATCAGGGTTAAGCATACCAGTTGGCAAATCAGGCATAGAAACACATTTTTTGTTGGTTTCGTCATAATTTATTTCCAGCTTATTGGGATCATAGGTTACTGTGAGATTGAGGCCTGATAGAATATGCTTTTGATCAGCCTTGGCATAAACTCGATAAATCACATGATCACCTGAAGATGCAATAACACTTTCATTTCCCTGTTCTGCTCCATACGCAATCGTTGTATTTATTGCGCATAATACAAACAGAGATAGGATAATTGAAATAATTCTTTTCAATAAAATTCACTGCCAATCTTGATTAATTGTATTGAAATTATGCAAAAATACATAAATGTAAGCGATTAATATAGAATAAACACAAAATCAGCTACATTAACTCTGTAATTATAGCACACCAACACAAAAATGTAAAGAGTTACACAAATTTTTATATTTTTTTTGCATAAATCTTGAAAAAAGCACTAATTATCATATTTTTTGTAAAGGTATTCCTTTTTTTAAAAAAGTGTGATACAATGTTAAACGATTGTAAGGTCTTTGACCGGAAGAAAGGGACTTGTAACAATGAGAAAAACAAATATAAATGATTATATGGATGATATAGAAAAAGTTGGCACAGAAAGCTCACCTGCAGTCGCAGTGAGAACAGTTGGTAGATTTTTCTCAGGCTTATTCAGAGCTATTATCAGTATCCTTTGCATTGCATTAATAGCAGGAATCGTTGTTGGAACACCAATCGTGATGTATGTGATAGATATTGCTAATGAGCCTACAGGCATTGATTTGCGTGCCAGAAAGCTCAATCTGACCAGCAATATATATGTATATAACAAAGAGGGCGAGGCTGTGAAATATCAGCAACTATACTCCAGCGAAAACAGGGTTTGGGTAGATTATAAAGACATTCCAAAACAAATGAAAGATGCTATGATCGCCATAGAGGACAAGCGTTTTCACGATCATAAGGGAGTAGACTGGGTAAGAACAGGTGGCGCTATCATATCGCTTGCAACGGGAAGTGACAGCTATGGTGGCTCTACACTCACACAACAGCTCATTAAAAATGTAACTAAAGACAATGAAGTAAGTATTAATCGAAAGCTCAGAGAAGTATTTCGTGCGCTCAAACTTGAGAAAGAGTATACCAAGGACGAGATTTTAGAGGCATACCTAAATATCGTAAACTTTGGAGGAAACACCGGCGGTGTGCAGGCTGCTGCAAATATGTATTTTGGCAAGAATATTCAGGATTGCTCAATTGCAGAATGTGCCGCAATCGCAGGCATTACTCAAAATCCATCTCTCTACAATCCGCTTTATTTTCCTGATTATAACAAGGAAAGACGTGAAACTGTGTTACAGGCTATGTTTGATCAGGAGATGATAACACGTGCCGAATATGCCGATTCACTGGAAGAATCAAAAAATATGAAATTCATTACTGACGAGTCTGAGTCTGACGAAGAAGATTATAATCCTGACGAAGAGGAAGACGATATCTCTAATGTTCAAAATTGGTATATAGATGCTATGCTCAGACAAGTACAAGCAGATATTGCCGAGGTTTATAACGTGGGCACAGATGTGGCTGAGGAAAGGCTATACACTGAGGGACTTAATATCTACTGTGCTATGGATTTGGATATGCAGGAATATGCTGAAAAATATTTCACAAGTCTAGACACACCATATGATGAAAATCTGGAAATAGGCTACACCATGACTGCTCTGGATGGCAGAATAATCGCTACTGTGGGTAGTCGTAACCAAAAGACCGGTAACTTGCTTTATGACAGAGCAAATGTAGCCGCATTGCAGCCGGGATCTACAATCAAGCCAATAGGTGCCTATCCACTTACAATAGAAAACAAATACTATAATTTTAGTTCAACAATCGCAGACCAGCCCATCGAAGAATGGGACTACACAGAAGGATACTGGAAGCCCGGTCCTAACAACTGGTATGGCTATTATACCGAGAAGCTTACAATATGCGATGCTATAGAATGGTCGAGTAACGCTGCTGCTGCCCGTGCACTCCAGCTCGTGGGAGTAGAGAACAGCTATTCTTTCGTAACAGGCAAGCTTGGATTTACACACTTAGCTGAGCAAGACAGCAAAAACTTGGCTGGTCTTTCTATCGGTGGACTCAATGGCGGCGTTACAGCCACAGAAATGGCAGCTGCATACTCCATTTACGGCAATGGCGGAAGATATTATAAGCCTTACACATACTACTACGTAACCGACCAAAACGGAAATGTGGTGCTGGACAACAGAGATAATGTACCATTGCAGGCTTTGTCTACCGAGACAGCATATATTATGAATCGTCTTTTAAACTATAATGTAAATAACTCATATCACACTCGTGCAGGTTCTACCAGAGTTTCGGGTTGGGATACAATAGGAAAAACCGGTACTACAGATGACACCAAGGATAGTTGGTTCTGCGGACTATCACCTATCTGTGCAGCCGCACTTTGGACAGGCTATGACACCCCTACAGTCATAAATGCACCAAACTATGCTGTAGACTGTTGGCAAGACTTGATGGAACATTATCTATCCGACAAAGAAGTAGTACAATATGAACCAGCAGAAGGAGTGACACAAATCAGATTCTGCAAAACCTCAGGTCTGCTCGCAACAGAAACCTGCGAATATACCGGTCTAGGATATTACACAACAGATAATATCCCCGGATACTGCAACGGAGAATGTCTCAAGAAGAACGAAACAGATACCGATACAGAAACAGAAAGTGATTCATCAGATGAACAGAGTGACACCGAATCATCCGGCGATGAAAACAGCGATTCCGACGAAAACAGTGAATCATCTGCTGATTCTACAAGCTCAGAGCCTGTAGAATCAGAACCTGAATGGTGGGAATCTCAATTTGGAACGCCTTAATATTATGGTGTTCTCCATCAAGTTTTAGAGTAAGGAGCAATAAAAAAGATGGTACAAATAGCTATTATGGGCTATGGCGTTGTGGGAAGTGGTGTTGCAGAGGTGATACAAACCCATAAGACATCGCTAAAAAGTCACTCAAAAAACGTAATAGATGTTAAATATATATTGGACTTACGCAAATTTCCCGATTCTCCTTTTGCTGATTGTTTTACTGATAATTTTTCAGATATTGCATCAGATGATGAGGTGAAAATCGTAGTAGAATGTATGGGCGGTTTGTCACCCTCATATGAATACGTCAGAGATTGCTTATTGGCAGGAAAAAGCGTGGTCACTTCAAACAAAGAGCTTATTGCTGAAAAGGGCGCTGAACTGCTGAAAATAGCAAAAGAAAAGAATGTAAATCTTCTTTTTGAAGCAAGTGTTGGCGGTGGTATACCGATTTTACGCCCGATAAACCAGTGTTTGGCGGCAAACAATGTGTTGGAGATAGCAGGAATTCTTAATGGTACCACCAACTACATTTTGACAAAAATGATAAACGAAAAGACCTCCTTTGAGCAAGCTTTAAAGCAAGCACAGGAGCTGGGATATGCTGAGCGCAACCCGGATTCTGACGTAAAGGGATACGATACCTGTCGGAAAATATGTATTATGTCTTCTCTTGCCTACGGCAAACACATATACCCTAAGAACATATCAACCGAAGGCATAGAGAACATAGAACTAAGTGATGTGGAATATGCATCCGGTGCCGGTTATGTAATAAAACTTATTGGCAGAACAAAAAAGATCAATGATGATATGTTGGATATAGCAGTATGCCCAATGCTTATCAAAAAAGATCATCTCTTAGCATCCGTTAACGATGTTTACAATGCTATTCTTGTTAAGGGTGACGCCACAGGGGATGTAATCTTTTATGGCAGAGGTGCAGGAAAACTGCCCACAGCAAGCGCTGTAGTAGCAGATGTGATAGACTGTGTAAAACATATATCCGCAAGAAAATATCTGTATTGGGAAGATAGCAGTAATGAGCAGTTAATAGAGCCTGATGATTCAAAATCAAGATTTTATTTGCGTGTGGAATCCGATGATATTGCAAATGCTCTTAACTCATTAGAAAAACTGCTGGGCAAGTTCAATCTCGTCACATCAGACAATACCACAGCAGTGATTATAACTGAAAATGAAATTAAAATATGTGATATGCGATCTGCATTGTCAAAATTAGAAAATATAGGGGTTAATATAAAGGCAAAAATCAGATTGGCTGATTTTTGATAATTCGCTCTTTTTCCTTATAATCGCTCAAAAATAAGGATATGCATATAATGTATTATTAAATCAATGTACAGATAAAACTAAAAGGAGTGTAAGATAAAAAATGAGTTTGATTGTACAGAAATTTGGAGGAAGCTCCGTAGCTAACAATGAAAGAGTTTTTAATGTTGCTAATATCATAACAAACACATATAACAAAGGAAATGACGTAGTAGTGGTTGTTTCTGCACAAGGCGACACCACAGACGATCTTATAGAAAAAGCAAACAGTATAAATCCATCTGCCTCAAGGCGAGAAATGGATATGCTTATGTCGGCAGGTGAACAGATGTCAGTAGCTCTGCTGGCTATGGCAATAGAGAAAATGGGTTATCCTGTTGTTTCGCTATTAGGCTGGCAGGCAGGCTTTGAGACAACCTCCACATACTCCGCTGCACGAATAAAACGTGTGCGTACAGACAGAATCAAAAAAGAACTGGACAAGAAAAACATAGTTATTGTTGCAGGCTTTCAGGGTTTAAATCGCTTTGATGATATCACAACTCTGGGCAGAGGCGGAAGCGACACCAGCGCAGTGGCAATAGCCGCCGCAATGAAGGCTGATTTGTGCCAGATATTTACTGATGTTGAGGGTGTGTTCACAGCCGACCCAAGAAAGGTAAGCAATGCAGTAAAGCTTGAAGTTATTTCATATGACGAAATGCTTGAGCTTGCCACACTTGGCGCTCAGGTGCTCAACAATAGATCAGTGGAAATGGCTAAAAAATATGATATTGAGCTTGAGGTTCTTTCCAGTATGTCTCAGGCTCCGGGAACAATAGTTAAGGAGAATGTTAATATGGAAAAGATGTTAATAAGTGGCGTAGCTAAAGATTGTGATGTTGCAAGAATTTCAATAATAGGCGCACCGGACAGACCGGGCATTGCGTTCAAGATTTTCTCTCTGCTAGCCAGAAAGGATATAAACGTGGATATTATTCTGCAATCTGTAGGCAGAGAAGGCGAAAAGGACATCGCCTTCACCGTAGCTTCATCTAAAGGCGACGAGGCTGTCAGAGTGCTCTCAGAGCACAAAGCAATATTGGGCGAATCAGCAAGAATTACAAAGGATGATAATGTTGCAAAAATATCTATAGTTGGCGCTGGTATGGAGAGCCATGCAGGCGTAGCCAGCACAATGTTTGAGGCTCTATATGATGCTCAGATAAACATTCAGATGATATCAACAAGCGAGATTAAAATATCCGTTCTGATAGACAAAAAAGATGCAGACAGAGCTGTAAACACAATTCATTCAAAGTTCTTTGACTGATAAAAGAGGGTTAATCGATGTTTAAAGTAATTGTTGCGATAGGTGCCGCTATCTTCGGTTTTGGCATCTACAATCTTGTTTTTGAAAGTGGCAACACACATATAACAAGTGACTGGCTGGTACCGATTATTAATGTAAGATATTCTTCTTTAACCACACACGAAGCAGGTATGTCGGAAGTAGGTATCGGCTTTGCAATAATAATAATTGGTGTGGTTGTATATTATTTTCAAAAAAGAAATAGATAAAATCAAAAAAACACAGGTAAGCAATTAACTATGCTTTCCTGTGTTTTATTTAATAGGGAGTAGCCGATATTTCACGCTACCCCCTAATATTATTTATGTAATATTTATCATTTCTTAATTGATAAAATTCTTGTTTTTCATTATAATTCTTCCTTTCAATTTTAAATTTAAATTATAAGTTGTTATTAATTAGTATGATGGCAAATCATAGTTTTCATATCCTATAAACGTATCCTCTAAAATAATTTTTAAATGATTTGTCCATGTGATTCTTTTAATATATTGAGACGGATTATAAAATAAAGCGTTTTCAACTTCATCACGAATACGAATATCATACATAGGTGACCCTGTATAAATTTTCTTTAGCTTTGCAATATATTTTTGCATATCAGTAACAGCTGTTAGATTAATATCCCCGTAGTAAGATTTAGAAACAACCACTTTTTCAGAAATGTTTAAATCCTCAAGCTTTGCAATATATCTCTGTAGCTTTACAACATCCTTGAGTGTAATATCTCCGTCTCTGTCTAAATCCATAGGGGTTGTGTTTGTAAGGCATAAATTTTTAAGAGCATCTCTAAGGTCAAAATACGCATTGTTAATATAACAATTTTCAACCTGCCTTTTCATATCGTCTTCGCTATATTTGCCGTCTAACTCCCTCTCGTAAATTTCTTTTGCTGTTTTTAAAGCTTTTGTGAATTTGTCCCAATTCTCTTTGGAATAATATCCGTTATCATTTGTTTCATCGTAGCAAGCCTCGTAAAGACGGTTAAAGTATTCTGCTTTAATCTCTGCGTGCTCTATGTCATAGATAAATTTCTGCATTATAACATAGGCTTCTTCATCGCTCATATTGTAAAATTTGTCAGCTTTATAATAAAGATCATAACCATTGTTATTTTTCATAACCTCCATAACATCATCTATGATATCGTCTACACCTTCATATACATAAAAATACAAATCAAAATCGTCCCATTCTTTCCATACATTATAACAAAAGTAATATAAAATAACGCACCATGGTTTTACATTTGTTTTTTCTCCTGTATCTGTGTCGTCCTCTGCATCGGAAGAAAGGGTGATGCCAAGTTCATCTATTTGCATAACATCATTTTCTGCGTATGTATTTAAGATATCCATAGCCGAAGCACTTGTTATAACAGATAATAATAGAGAACAAATAACTAGGATACATAAAATTCTTTTCATTATCACTAGCCTCCCTGAAATGAAATTTTTGGTGAGATTTCGAGCTATCTGCATCATTAGAACCACCACTTTATTTTAAGCATAAACTTTCGTTTCAAATTTTAAATATAAATTATAAGTTATTATTAATTAGTATGATGGCAAATCGTAGTTTTCATATCCTATAAACGTATCCTCTAAAATGATTTTTAAATAATTTATCCATGTGATTCTTTTAATATAAATTTAAGGTTTTCTAAAAGTTTCTACATCAGACCAACGATGTTCATTGATTGTAAAATCATAAAACACAAATTTAGCTCCACTGCCATGATTATTAATACGTCCAGTTGCATTTTCATCGTATATATCTATTAAGTCTGCTATACTTTTTTGCATAAGAGTAACCGTTTGCATACTTGCATCATCGTACTCATAAGTTGATATTGATTGCTTTTGTGTCCTTGTTAAATTAATTATTCCTACCAAATACTTTTGAACCATAACAACATCCATAAGATTTAATACATTATCTTTATTCAAGTCATATGGTATACCTTTATTTGCTTCATCAATAATACATGAATGGAGAAAACATATGTCCCCAAGTTCTGCTCCAGATACAATTTTTTTGTCATATATTATTTTTGCATCATTATTTAAAAATTCTGTAACATTGTTCCAAAACTCCTCATTATAAAAATTATTAAAATTGTCTTCCTCCAAACAAGCCTCATAAGTTAGCGCATATGCCTGGAAAAAAATTTTTGATTTTGCGGTATTATATAATCTTCTATAATTATTCAATGCTTCTTTCTCTGTCATTGAATTAATAGTGTTCTCATTGCTTAAATAGCCTTGGGCAATTTTGAACGCATCGCTGAAATCATAAAGATCTATAAAATTTGTTTTTTGTTCCACTGAACCATTTGATTGTGATTCATACCTCTCTAAGATAAATTCACAAAAATCCCTTAAATAAGTTCTCCATGCATATTCACCTTGTTCGGGTAGCCATAGAACATTATTGTCCTCAGTTTGATCTCCATAGGTTGGATCAATAAATCTATAGGGATCATATGTGATATCTGATAACTCTAAGTCGATATCACTTTCTGTATCGGGTGTTGAATTTGTATTTCTTGTACCAGCATGATCCAATCCATTAAACTTATGCACACTAGTAGCCGAAGCACTTGTTATCACAGAAAATAACAGAGAACAAATAACTAGGATACATAAAATCCTTTTCATAGGCACTATCCTCCCTGAAATGAAATTTTTTGTGACATTTTGAGCTATCTGCATCATTGGAACCACCACTTTCTTTTAAGCAAAAATTTAAAAGTATTATTAAGTGTTATAAACTTATTGCATATCTATTGAAATTTATGCTTATCTATAATTTCAGATTCATTTTAATGACTTATTTTACAGAAATTACATCTATGCTTTTTATTATCATATATCTATTGTATAAATTCGTCAATAACTTTTAAATAAAATTATATAATATTGTTAATTGAATTCCAAAATGTTAAGCAAAGTTTAAATGTGTTTTCCGGTGTTTTATTTATAAAAAAATAGGGAGTAGCCGATATTTCACGCTACTCCCTAATATTTTTTTACTATAATTATTGTTTTACTCTAACAAGCTCTGTCAATGGTTGCTCATCGATCTTTTTCCAATCTGAAGTGTCATTTGGGAAATCGAGTAAGGCAGCACCATCATCTGAGAAATGACTATAGTTCACAGTGATTGATCCGTCTCTTGCATACATAACCAATGCGCTTTCAACACCATTAGCATCTATCTTAAATGCTGTGCCATCGTCTAATTCGTTACGTGCTATAACAACTATATCATCTTCGCAAACATAAGCTATAAATTTGTCAGCACCATATTTTTCGCTGTCGGATTTATCTTCCTTAGTATATCCTACAGCACTATATTCAAGATAAACAACGCTTTGAGCTTTTATGCTATTTTCGATTTCCTCTCCATCCTCAGGAGTTCCAAAAAGCTTGGTGTAAGCATTTTTATCCATATATTTTAGAGTAATATCAGTATCTGTTGACTTGCAAAAAGCATTATCCACATTTAGCTCAATAGCTTTTTGTCCCTTTTCTGTATTGAGATGTGCCTTGAGTGCAACCACAGCTGTGTTTGCATCAGCATTCATACTACCACTCTTTGCAATAGCAGAACCTCCAAAAATTATAGCACAAGCCAATGCAACAAAAATAACAAAACCCATTAGGGCTATTATCTTATTTTTTTTATTCATTTCAACTTTCATTGTCAAGACCCTCCGACAAACAGTAATTTCTACATTGAAGATTATAATTTAATTTCAAAAAAATGTCAACATCATTAATTGAGTTTTAGCAAAATTTGCACACATTACATTATATCTTCTTTCTAAATGTATATACCATATTTATTAAATTTTGGAATCAGTCCTATTCTGGGCAGATTTTCATCAGGAATTTGTGGAAAATCATATCCGGGATAGTCATTGCCTTCTACAATGGCAGGTCCATCGGGTGTGACACAAACATCCCAACCGATATATGTGATTTGAGGCACTACCATGGCTGCTTTGCTCACCATTTCTTTTAGCTCATCATAGCATGGTATTTTATATCCCATAAATTTAACACCTGTAACCGGATGTGCCTCATGCGTATCAAACTTACCATCATGGCCATTGCTGATTATAACGCCTTTTTCCACATCAATGTGGCAAGCTATTCCTCCACGATCGAGGTTATCCACAAAGCCTCCGTCACTACCCATTTTAAGCAAACCATATAAGAAATTAACCTTGCCATCTTTTAGCAATGTGCATATTCTAATGCAATTTAGTGAATCCGGATGGAGCCTTGCCAAATCTTCGTGCTGTTTGATTATCTCTTCGCACACACCAAAGTTCTTCTCTTTAAGATAGTTAAACAGACTTTCTGTGCTTTGAAAACTTTCTTTATCCAGCTTTTCGATGCCATGACCACATTCTCCATCATCAGGCTTTGCGAGAAAATAGCGCTTGTCAGCCAAGAACCTGTCTAAATCATCAATAGTTGCTTTTTCCAGTGCAAGTATATCTCGCTTAGTAAACTCGGCGAATTTCTCAGCGAATTTACTTTTTTTATCAAAACACTCGCCATACGAATCATCGTTAAGCATTGAGAGCAATTTTTTGTTTTTCATTCTTCCTATATATGTTTTGCGCTCTTTACTATTCATATTATAATACTCAAAAAGCACATAATCACTGTGACCTGCACCATATTTCATGGCACATCCCATCATATCCATATATATAGCAAGTTTATTTTTTCCTGTCTTTCTGTGCACTACATTGCAGGCGTCAGAAATTCTTTTAAATCTCATGCGCCTCAGCACACCTAAATAATATCCTAGTCCCATAATGGTCCTATCCCCTTTTTGCTCCTTGTTTTCTAGGAAGATATTTTATTTAATATCTATATTAATATTCTAGCATAGGATTGTATTTTTCACCATACAATCTCGTTTCAAAATGCAGATGAGGGCCGGTGGAATGTCCTGTGCTACCCACAGCTCCCAAAACTTGTCCGGCAGAAACATATTCTCCCTCACCAACAACCAAGCCACTTAAATGCGCATACAACGTAGAGCGTCCGTCGCCATGGTCTATCATAACATAGTTGCCATATCCTCCGCCACAGCCACAGCTATATTCTTTTCCATAGTCATGTGGACATCCGCTGTAGGAATAGATTACTGTGCCACCTGCCGCCGATACTACTGATGCTCCATAGATTCCTGCACCTGCAATATCAATAGCACCGTGATTGTATGTAGTTCTATCCTCGTTCCATTCGGATGACAGCCAATAGAACCCCGGCACCGGCCACACATAGCCACCTGTTCCTATTTGGTCACTATAAGGATTCTCCGGTAAAGGCTCAGATATGTCTTCGTCGGTTTCATCTGAATCACTTGATGGATTATTCAGTTCTTCTTGGAGCTTTTGTTCCTCCTCAAGACGCTTTCTCTCTTTCTCAAGGCGTTCTTGCTCGGCTCTCTTCTCCTCTGCAATTCGCTTTTGCTCCGCATAATAAGCTGCTATGTCGTTTTCAAGTGACTTCAACTGTTCATTGTTTTGATCAAGATAACCACGTGCCTTTTCTGCCTCTGTATAGAGTACCTCCAAGACCTCTTGATTTTCTTCGACAAGCTCATTTACTTCAGCTCTCTTAGAGTCAAGCTCACCGCTTTTTCTGGATAATTCATCTTTCTTTGATGATAGCTCATGCTTCATAGAAATTATGATATCCATTTCTGCTTGAATATCATCTATCATTTTCTGATCTCTTTTTGATACACCATTGAGCAGAACCATCATATCCACGCAGTCGCTCAAGCTCTCGCTACCAAGTAATATTTCCAAGAAGGCTGTTGATCTATCAGACATATATATATCCTTTAGTCTGTCCCTGAAAATTTCCATTCTATCAGAAATTTTTCTTTCCTGATCGGCAAGCTCAGTGTTTTTTTGAGAAATCTCATCTTCAATCAGTGCGATATCCTCTGAAATTTCAGATGCTTCACCTGAGAGCATTGCAAGCTTTTCTTCAAGTGCCGCCTTATATTCTTCTTTGAGAGAAACACTCTCTTCGTTTTTTGCAAGGTCTTCCTTTGCCTGCTCAAAACGTGCTTCAATTTGCTCTTTTTCCGATATCATACTATCAATATCGTCCTCTGCCATGGCGCAATACACCCCCGACATCACAAGGATAAGTGAAATCAAAGTTGATATCAATCTTCTGAACAAATTACCAGCCAAGAGTTTCTCCTCCTTCTATTTTCAGATACTTGCGCATAGAAATAATACTTCCGATTGCGCCTACGATCATTCCACAGCATACAAATATTATTGAAACAGGCAGTGCAAACGTTCCATATGGTATGGCCTCAAGATACACAGCAACTTTGAGAATTGCAGTGGTCACACCCTCATACAGGAAGAAGATCAGCATTGACGTTATCAATCCTGCTATGAGTCCTAAAAACATACCTTCAACAAAAAATGGTATTCTGACAAATGTGTTAGTAGCACCAACAGACTTCATTATACTTATCTCAAATCGCCTGCTATACATTGTCATTCTAATAGTATTAGACACGATAAACAACGAAACTATACCCAAAATAACAACAATCCAGAACCCAATTACCTTTACAAGATTGTTAAGACTTGTCAACTTACTGGCTATATCGCTTCTATCGCCTATCTTTTGTATACCGTCAATTTTTGCTATTTGATCCACTGTCTGCTCATATTGTGCAAGATCAGTCATTGTCACACGAAAAGCATTCGGGAGGGGGTTTCCCTCACCGGTCATCTCTTCATACCATTCGCCCAAATCTTCTTTATAGTCCTTGATAGCTTCTTCCTTTGACACAAACACCGCATCAGAAACATTTTCTATATCTCTGATCTGGGGGCCAATTTCTATTACAGCTTCCACATCGCCCACTTCATCATCTAGATAAACAGTAACCATATTGTCAGAGCCTATTTTTGATACAAATGATGAAACGTTGTATGACACCAACATGGCTGAGCCGGTGAGCGTAAGACAGGAAACAAGAACGCATATGGATGCAATTGACATCATTCTATTGTGCCATATATTTTTTAATCCTTCTCTTATGAGATATCCAGAACCGCTTAATCTCATACTTCACCTCCGACATTCGCACTGTCACTCACAACATTGCCCTTATCAAGAACGATTACTCTACCGCCAAACTGTTGAACAAACTCATGCTCATGCGTAACGATAATTACGGTGGTGCCATTCTTGTTTATTTCAGAAAGTAAAGTCATTATCTCGACAGACATCTCCGGATCGATATTGCCGGTAGGCTCATCAGCGATTATGATATCAGGAGCATTCACAAGCGCTCTTGCAAGGCTTACACGCTGTTTTTCACCGCCTGATAGCTCACTTGGAAAGCTGGATACCTTATGGCGAAGTCCAACAAGATCAAGCACATATAGCACTCTCTTTTTTATCTTTTTTGAGGGGTACCCCGTCACTCTCATCGCAAAGGCAACATTATCGAACACATTCATCTTCTCGATAAGACGGAAATCCTGAAAAACTATGCCCATTTTTCTTCTTAAATATGGCACTTTTCGGCGTTTCATATTTGCAAGGCTTTGATTATCAAGGATAATATCGCCCTCTGTAGGCACATCTTCCCTCATAATCAGCTTTAAAAAAGTGCTTTTGCCGGCTCCTGATGCACCAAGTATAAATACAAATTCTTTATCATTTATAGTAATGTTCACATTATTCAGAGCATGTGATTCTCCTGTATTGCTCTCATACGTTTTTGAAACATTTTTAAACTGAATCATTTAGTCTACCTTTCCTTCCACACGGCATAATAACTAAAAAAATCAGAGAAAGCAGAAGGAAATGCAGGCATACAACTTCAGAAATTGCATTGTCACACTTCCTTCTTTCTTAGTTATTCTTCAATTAATATTTCATTGGAGATGATGTAAGATACTTTCTTACCATAAGTGCAACCTTAAATACGATAGCATCTTCAAATTCTCTCAAGTCCAGTCCTGTAATTTTCTTAATCTTTTCAAGTCTGTACACTAATGTATTTCTATGAATAAACAATTTTCTTGAAGTCTCGGAAACATTCAGATTATTCTCAAAGAAACGCTGAATTGTAAAGAGGTTTTCCTGATCGAGTGACTCGATAGTGCCTCTCTTGAAAACTTCTCTGAGGAACATATCACAAAGTGTGGTAGGCAACTGATAGATAAGACGTGCAATACCAAGATTGTCATAGTTTGCAACTGTCTTTTCTGTATCAAACACCTTGCTTACCTCTAGTGACATCTGAGCCTCTTTAAAGGAACGTGCAAGATCCTTAACACCTGAAACAACTGTGCCTATGCCCACGATACAGTGGGTGTAAAATTCACTGGAAAGTGTGTCTACTATAGAGCCTGCCAGCTTTTCAAGATCGGTAGATGCCACATTAGGCTTAACCTCTTTCACAACTGCTATATCGGTTTCACTTATGTTAATAACAAAATCCTTTGCTTTATCAGGGAAGAGATTTTGAATCACATCATATACAGAGATATCTGTTCTAGATGTAATCTTAACAAGAAGGCAAACTCTTGTAGCCTCAGATTTAAATCTAAGCTCTCTTGACTTTAGATAAATATCTCCCGGAAGAATATTATCCATTATTACATTTTTGATGAAGTTGCCCTTATCATACTTCTCATCAAAATACAATTTCACATTTTTAAAGGAAATAGAGAGTACCTTAGCATACTGCAAGGATTCCACATCATATCCATCTACAAATACAGCATACTCAGCACGTGTGCCATTACCGCCTATTGGGTAGAAAGTTTTACCTTCTACAACGAGTGGCTGCATAGCAACAAAAAATTCATTTGTAATGCCATCTACTACCTCGCCTATACGGTCTGCATTACTACAAGCAATGATAACGGCAGTTTCATCAATTATACCTATTGTTTTGTTAACTGTCTCATATAGCTGGTTGACTATATTTTGGAACATTCTGTTTGACATAACAATCCCTCATTTCAAAAAAATTAATTTGATTCGTATATAATTAAATACTTTTCACAAAATAAGTTATAACTATTTTACTCAAAAATAGATTTAATTGCAAGTATTTATTGCAAAAAATTATAAATTTATATAAATTTTTATTATTTTTTGGTACAAATTAATATTCCAAGCTAATATTTGTTTATTTTAACAAGTGTCACTTGGACTCTCGCACACAAAAATCCCAAATAAACAATATGCAAAATTCATACTTTTGTATTATTTCGGTGATTTTTTACGGAAAAAATAACAAATTTTTCTTAATTGCTTGTATTTTAACAAGAAATATATTACAATAATACCAGTGTGTTGCGAGCAAGCGACACAAATTTAGGAGGTAATGAAAATGTCAGTTAAAGTTGCTATTAACGGCTTTGGCCGTATTGGTCGTCTTGCATTCAGACAGATGTTTGGTGCAGAGGGCTACGAAATTGTTGCTATCAACGATTTAACAAAACCAGAAATGTTAGCTAATCTTCTTAAGTATGATACAGCTCAAGGTGGTTATTGCGGAAGAATAGGCGAAGGTCTTCACACTGTAGACGTAAAGAGCGCTGTTTATGCAGAGGATGGCAAGACTGTTGTAACTCCGGGTGCTATCATTGTTGATGGCAAGGAGATCACAATCTATGCTAAGCCAAACGCTGCTGAACTTCCTTGGGGTGAGCTTGGTGTTGACGTTGTATTAGAGTGCACAGGCTTCTACTGCTCAAAGGATAAGAGCATGGCTCACATCAATGCAGGCGCAAAGAAGGTTGTTATCTCTGCTCCAGCAGGCAGCGACCTCAAGACAGTTGTTTTCAGCGTAAACGAAGACACACTCACAAAGGATGATCAGATCATCTCTGCTGCATCTTGCACAACAAACTGCTTGGCACCTATGGCTAAGGCTTTGAACGACTATGCACCAATCCAGAGTGGTATCATGTCTACAATCCACGCTTACACAGGCGATCAGATGATTCTTGATGGTCCTCACAGAAAGGGCGATATGAGACGTGCAAGAGCAGGCGCTGCTAACATCGTGCCTAACTCTACAGGTGCTGCTAAGGCTATCGGTCTTGTTATCCCAGAGCTTAACGGCAAGCTCATCGGTTCTGCACAGCGTGTTCCTGTACCAACAGGCTCCACAACAATCCTCACAGCTGTAGTTAAGGGTAGCGATGTTACAAAAGAAGGCATCAACGCTGCTATGAAGGCTGCTGCAAGCGAGTCTTTCGGCTACAATGAGGATCCAATCGTATCTTCCGATGTTATCGGCATGAGATATGGTTCACTCTTCGATGCTACACAGACAATGGTAGCTAAGATTGCTGATGATCTCTATGAAGTACAGGTAGTATCTTGGTACGACAACGAGAACAGCTACACAAGCCAGATGGTTAGAACAATTAAATATTTTGCAGAGCTTGGCTAATAATTAAGCAAACAAATATTTAAATTATTCCCTCCTCAAATCAATGAGGAGGGAATTTTTGTGTATAACGAAAAATAACGGAGCTGTCGCATTAAGGTTAATATGCACAAATAAACGAGGTCATTATCAAAATTGGCTCCCTCTGACGAGGGAGCTGTCGAGTGAAACGAGACTGAGGGAGAGAAAAACTGCATTTTTGCAGGATTTTTACCTTTTCTCTCCCTCAGTCAAAACTTCGTTTTGCCACCTCCCTCATCAGAGGGAGGCGCAATTTGTGCAAATCGCCTCTAGTGCAACAGCCCTTTAGATTTTTAATTTCGATATATTTAGTTACCCATCAATGCGCTAAAATCCATAGGGTTATCGAGTGATTTTTGGTTTGCAGTGTCTGTGTCTATCACATCGCTGGTAATATCACTTGATGCAGCCATAACATCACAGGAGAAAATTGATTCCACCTCAACAGCGGGTTTTCTATATGTTTTTTTCACGGTAAGTAAGCCTCCTTCCTCTATTTCACGCAGTAATCTATTATAGATTTGGGATATTAGATTTGTTAATCTACAGTAGTGCAATTTATAATCAGTGTAGATAAATTTAGCTACTTTGTAGATACTGATACGATTATTCCTTTTTACTGGGATTTATCTTGCTACACCCTCTATAATATGTTTGTTTTACACCGACGTATATTATAATAACATATGCAATATATGTCAATTATTATTTATCAATATTTCATAATTTTCATCCAATAAGTATTTTATATTATTTTGTAGAAAATAGAAGTAATATTTTGAATTTTCATTTGATTTTTTTCCTCTTTATGATATAATCAAAATAATATATTATAAGGGTAATCTTACAAAAATGTGATTACACATTTTATCAAGTCAAAGGAAGGAAACAAATAGTAATGAAAAAGATTCTATTTCTAATACCAAATCTTTCGCATGGCGGCGCAGAAAAGGTTCTTGTAAACCTTGTGAACAATATGGATAAAACCAAATTTGATATTACTGTTCAAACACTATTTGATGTTGGAAAAAACAAGCAGTTCCTTTCGGATGACATAAAATATAAATATTGCTTTAAAAAGGTAATACGTGGTAATAGCAAAATTATGAAGCTCTTTTCACCAAAAACCCTCTACAAACGTTTTATAAAAGAGCATTATGATATAATTGTTTCGTATCTTGAAGGACCTACCGCCCGTATAGCGAGTGGTTGTACCGAAAACGATACCAAACTGGTATCATGGATACATTGCACCTATCAAAATAAAAAGGAAGCCGCAAAATCATTTAGAAATACCCAGGAAATGATGAAGTGCTATAATCGTTTTGACATCACTGCGTGTGTGTCAGACTCTGTAAAAGAGCAATTTATTAAGGTTCTTGATTTTAAAGGTAAGATCAAAACTATTTATAATACAATAGAAACAGATTTAATAGAAGAAAAATCTCTTGAGCCTATCGATGATATTACATTTGATAAAGATTGCCTTAACATTTGTTCTGTTGGAAAAATAATCCCTGTTAAAGCTTTTGACAGATTGACACACATTCACAAACGACTCTTATCAGAGGGCATAAAAAATCATTTTTACATTTTTGGTGTTGGTCCGTTAAAAGATGAACTTGAAAAATGGAATATTGAAAATGGTACAGCCGACACATTCACATTTGCAGGTTATAGGGTAAATCCCTATAAATATATTAGAGCCTGTGATTTGTCTGTATGCTCATCAATCAGCGAAGGACTGAGCACAGCGGTGACAGAAGCACTAATAGTCGGCACACCGGTAGTAACAACGCTTTGCTCAGGAATGAAAGAATTGCTAGGCGAAAATGATGATTTTGGTATCATCACAGAGAATAATGAAGAAGCACTTTACGAGGGAATAAAAAGAATGTTGACAGAAGAGGGGCTACTTGAGCATTATCATAAGAGAGCTCTTGAGCGTGCACCATATTTTAGCACTAAGAATACCGTAAAATCCGCAGAGGATATGTTTTTAAGTTTATAATATGCACAAGGAGTTTACAATATTATGGACAACCTAATATCTATAATTGTACCCATCTATAAAGTAGAAGAATATCTTAGAAAATGCATAGATTCACTCGTAAATCAAACCTATAAAAATCTCGAAATAATACTCGTGGATGATGGTTCACCCGATAACTGTGGAAGTATATGTGACGAGGCTGCACTGCGTGATAGTCGCATAAAGGTAGTGCATAAAAAGAACGGTGGACTAAGCGATGCCAGAAACGCCGGTATGCAGGTTGCGACAGGCAAATACATAAGCTTTATCGACAGCGATGATTTCGTAACTCTTGATTTTTATCAAACTATGATTGAGGTTATGAAAAAAAACGACTGTGATATAGTTGAATGTGGTGTGCTTAAGGTTAATCCCGATTTTGAGGATAACCATAACATTTCTAAAATAATGAGTGAAAAAACATATTTTGCCAAGGATGCTCTTCTTGAACTGATAAATGATGGCGCATTTCATCAACACGTGTGGAACAAGCTATATAAACGTGATGTTGTAGGAGATATTTTCTTTGAAAAAGGAGCCTGCAACGAAGATGAATTCTGGACATATCGTGCATTTGGAAAATCTAAAAAAATTGTAAAAATAGATTGCAAAATGTATTTTTATCTCCAGCGCCCCGGCAGTATTATGGGGGTTGGATATTCTTTAAAACGCCTTGATGCACTAAGAGCCAAGAAGGAACGTCAGGCTTACTTAGAAGAAAATTTTTCAGATATTGCGTCTTTGGGAAAACTAAATTACTTCTTGTCATGCTATTATGCATATAAGGCATCAATAAAATGGCTAAAAGGAAATGATAAAAAAACAGCTAAAAAGACTATCAAAACTCATTTAAAAAATATTGATATGAGCAAGAATGACATATCTGTTATGACTAAAAAAAATCGCATAAGGTGCAGGCTAATTCAAAATCCTGTAACCTTTGAGCTGTTAAGTCTATTTGAATGTATGATGGGAATCGGTTTTTAAAAACCGATTCATCTTATATTAAAGGAGCAATCCTATGCCAAAATTCAGCATAATTGTGCCAATTTATAATAGTGAAGATTTTTTGCATATTTGTATAGACAGCATTTTGGCACAAACATACACAGATTTTGAATTACTGTTAGTGGACAATAACTCCACCGACAGCAGTGCAGAAATATGCAAAAGCTACTGCAATAAAGACAGCCGTGTGCGTCTGCTTCACGAATCGAAAAAGGGTGTATCAGCAGCCAGAAACTGTGGCATATTGAACGCTAAAGGAGAATTCATTGTTTTTGTCGACAGTGATGACTATATTAGGAATGACTATCTGGAGGTTTTTTTAAAAGCTTCACAAACCTATCCCGAACACGACAATATATGGTGTTCATACCAAAGAACGAGTAGCTATAAAAATGTTGACTATAGTCCGGCAGATGCCCTTTCATCAGAGCTTTATACAATATTAAACCGAGATATGTATATGACACTTGCAGAAAAACGGGTTACACAATCTTGCTGGAATAAAATTTACCGACGTGATATATTAATAGACAACAACATCCTTATGAAAGAGGGTATGAACTTAGGTGAAGATATTATATTTGGAATGCAGTATCTAGATTGCGTAAAAAACACCGAAATCATATATATAGACAAGCCTTTGTATGTGTATGTTTGTACTCCAAAACCATCTTTGTCACGTATCTTTCATAGAAACAGACCTGATTTTACATACACTATTAATAACAATCTGATTTTATATGCCTATAAATGGAAGCTTGATGAAAATGAAATAAAAAAAGCCTACAATTCAAGCTTTTATCGCTTTGAAAGCACAATGTATGGTATAGTAAAGTACGACATTACCGTAAGTAAAATAAAACGAATAAAAAACTGTCATAAAATTTTGAGAAGTCCGGAATTTAAAACTGCCTTAAAAAAGTGCAATTGTAAAATTAACACTTTGCAGAAGCTAGCATATAAAACGGGATTTTATCCGTTTGTTATATTTAGCGATATGATTATAAGCAAGCTTTATAAGATAAAGCATAATAAGGAGAATTAATATGCCTGAAGTATCTGTCATTGTACCGGTTTATAATGCTGAAAAGACATTGCATAAATGCATAAGCAGTATTTTATCTCAAACCTTCAAGGATTTTGAGCTCATACTTGTGATTGATGGTGCAACTGACTCAAGTATAGATATATGCTCTAAGTTTGCCCAAACAGACAATCGAATTTGCATAGTAGAAAAAGAGAATAATGGCGTTTCTGCGGCAAGAAACAGTGGACTTGACAATGCCACCGGAAAATATGTTACCTTTGTAGACAGTGATGATTATGTATCATCGGATTTTCTGGCTGAGTTGGTCGCACCTATGAAATCCGGTATAAATTTTGCACTTTGTGGGTATATGCAGATCGACTGCAACACATCAGAAGAGCAAAGCATATTACCATATGAAGATAATAAACTAATATACGGCAATATTAATACCATTATAAAGCTGAATTCACCACCTTTTATATCACAGCCGTGGAATAAGATTTTCCGACGTGACATAATCGATAAAAACAAAATAAGATTTCCCGAAAATATTTCACTTGGTGAAGATATGATATTTAATTTCAGATATCTCGACCAAATCATTGATGAAAAATATGCTATAATAAACAAACCACTGTATAATTATTATATTAATAATAATTATTCTCTACTCAAAAAATATAGACCTGATCTTTTTGAAACTAACGTCTTTTTAAATGAAGAGTTAGATAAATTTCTAAGTTCATGGGATATTGATAATGAAACAAGAGTCTACTTACGGTCTTCTTTTTATTATAGGATGGAAAATGTGTTATTTAACACATTTAATGCAGAAAATAGTCAATCACTTGCACAAAAGCTGAAGTATAACAGATCAGTAATAAAGAGCAACGAATTTAAAAAATATTTAAGTTCATTTACCGGCAATCTTAATCTGCTTTTCAAGCTTTCGTACAAACTAAACACTTTTTTCTTTATTTGGTTAGTGAGACAGCTCAGAGGGGAGACTAAAAGAAAATGATAAAAAGTAGATCGGACCTAAAAGAATATATTTATTTAGACAACGGATATTTGCATGACATACGTGATAAAAAATGCAACTTTTTGATGAAGCTCGTAAATGATCCTGAACATATGATAAATAAATACTTGCTCTATCTTAGGAAGCAAGAATATTATACAAACACAGGAAAAGGCAACAAGCTAAAAACACTTTTTTCTCTGTATTATGAGAGAAAAAAACATAAAATTGGAAATAAGCTTGGGTTCTATATAGCCCCAAACTGTTGCGAGTCAGGCTTAGTTATATATCATCACGGTCAAATAATAATTAACAATGCTGCAAAAATCGGTCACAACTGTCAATTTCATGGCAATAACTGTGTTGGGAATAACGGTATTACCGAAGACGCTCCCACAATAGGCGACAATGTTGATATAGGTTTTGGAGCAATCATAATAGGAAACGTTACTTTGGCGGATGATATCAAAATAGGTGCCAATGCTGTTGTAAACAAATCTTTTACCGAAAAAGGAATAACAATAGCAGGCGTACCGGCAAGAAAAATAAAATAATTTTACGAAGGTGATTTGTTTTGAAAATAACATTTCTGGGTGCTACTCATGAGGTAACAGGAAGCTGTACCTATATAGAAGTTAATGACAAAAAGATACTTGTAGATTGTGGAATGGAGCAGGGTGCTGATATTTTTGAAAATCAGGAGATACCTGTGAATCCATCTGAGATTGACTGTGTGCTTTTAACTCATGCACATATAGATCATTCAGGCAATCTGCCATTACTCTATAAAAACGGATTTAGAGGTCACATCTACACCACAAAAGCCACTTGTGAGCTAAGCAGAATAATGCTCATGGACAGCGCACACATACAGATGTTTGAAGCACAATGGAGAAACAGAAAGAGAAAACGTTCCGGTGCCGGCGAATATTTGCCTGTTTATGATATGAATGATGCTCAGGGTGCAATTTCAAAGCTAATTCCCTGTGAATACAACACCGAGATTGAAATTTTCGACGGAGTAAAAGTAGCCTTTACAGATATTGGGCATTTACTAGGCTCTTCCAGCATTGAGGTATGGCTCACTGAGAATGGTATAACCAAGAAGATTGTATTTAGTGGAGATATAGGTAATGTTAACCAACCAATTCTTCAAGACCCTAAATACACAAAAAGCGCAGACTATGTGGTGATGGAGTCAACCTATGGCAATCGCTATCACCCCGAACGACCGGACTATATAAAAAAACTGACAGAGCATATTCAAAGAACTTTTGACAGAGGCGGAAATGTTGTAATCCCGTCATTTGCGGTGGGTAGAACCCAGGAATTACTCTATTTTATCCGTCAGATAAAGCATGATAAGTTGATTAAGGATCACGATAATTTTTCTGTGTATATTGATAGTCCTCTTGCTATTGAGGCTACTAATATATTTTTAAACTGCAATACAGCATATTTTGATGATGAAACCCGTGACCTGATAGACAGAGGTATCAATCCACTCACCTTCCCTGGTCTTAAGGTAGCTGTGTCTAGCGATGAATCCAAGCTTATCAACTCAGATTTGGAACCAAAGGTGATAATATCTGCCAGCGGAATGTGCGAAGCAGGCAGAATAAGACATCATCTGAAACACAATTTGTGGCGTGAAGAATGTCTTATCCTTTTCGTGGGATATCAAGCAGCCGGCACATTGGGAAGAAACCTCTATGACGGTGTGCCTACTGTAAAGCTTTTTGGTGAAGAAATTGCAGTAAATGCTGAGATAGCTTTTCTCGATGGAATCAGCGGTCACGCTGACAAAGAAGGATTGCTTAAGTTCATAAATTCTTTTGAAGAAAAACCGGATGTTGTTTTTGTAAATCATGGTGAAGACAGCGTTTGCACAGAGTTTACAAAGTGTCTGCATGATGAATATGGCTACAACTCATATGCCCCATTCAGCGGAACTGTTTTTGATCTCATCACAGGCGAAGTAGAAAAAGAAACCAGAGGTATTAAAATTAAGAAAGCTGTGGTCAGCACAGGTTCATCCAGAAGTGCCGCTGTGTTTAACCGTCTTTTGGCATCATGCAACAGACTGCTTTCAGTTGCCCGCAGATGCGAAGGCATGGCAAATAAAGATATCGCTAAGTTTGCCGATCAAATTGATACTCTGAGTGATAAATGGTCACGATGATCATTTATAAGCTATGAATGGAAGTGTTTAAATATGAAAAAAATAATTATAATTACAGCCACATTATTGCTCTCACTCTCCGTTTTTGCAGGATGTGGCAACAAAGGCACAGAAGCAAGCAGCACAGCTCCAACTGATGTGATAAGTGCTACTGCATCTGAAATTTCAAATAGTGGATCTGACATAGAAGATACCAGCGATACAGAATCCGATGATGGCGTAGTTGATGGTGGATTCACACAGGACTATGAATACGATGACCAGAACAGGGTGGTGAAGGTTCATTTCTATAAAAGCGATAGCGGAGAGCTGGTAGCCGAAACCGAAAACACATATAACGACGATAATTTGTTGGATCAAATCGTTATGAAGGATAGCAACGGCAAGGTAATGATCACAAACAAATATAAATATGCTAAAGATCCAAACGGCGAGCTTTTCCGCTCAAGGGATACCTACTACAACTCAGAAAATAAGGTAGTGTTGCATATTGATTATGAATTCTCTGTGGAGAACAACTGTCCTATAACAAAAGGATATTATGATGGTGCTGACAAAGAAATAACCTCTGATAAAGCTAATCAAATAATAGCTGATCTTAACTCATTTATGTACAACTAATTTAACTTTACAAACTGTAAAAAACAGTGATAGGTGAAAAAATCATCTATCACTGTTTCTTTATGAAATATTTTATTATCTATAATCAGGCTAGCTCTGTCATAGGATCATATCTAACGCCATTGTACCAGCACTCAAAGTGAAGATGAGCGCCAAAAGAATTGCCTGTATTTCCTATATATCCAATAAGCTGACCTCTCTCTACATACTGTCCAGGTGACACAATAACCGAGCTACAGTGAGCATATAACGTACCATAGCCATTGCCATGATCTATCTGGATGTAATATCCCCAGCCACTACCCCAAGAGTCGGAGCCATTAGCTATGGTAACTGTTCCGCTTTGTGCTGCCACGATAGGCTGACCATATGCACTGCCTGCACACGCCAAATCGATACCCTTGTGACCTCTGCCATCTCCCCAATACGCTGTTACGATAGAGCATTGAGGTGCCGGCCAGCAATAGCCACTACCGGATGCTACATAATAGTAAGGATCTGTGTAGGAATTTGACTGGTTCTGCTGTGCTTGCTGAGCTGCAAGCTCTGCTTCAGCCTGAGTAAGCTCATCCATAAGATTTTCCTTTTCGGCAGCATTAGCCTTTTTTTCTGCCAAAAGCTCTTCCTCATAGCCCTCTAATCCTGCCAATATGCCATTATACTCCATCTGCAAGGCATCAAGCTCCATCATTTTTGTTTCAAGCTTTGCCTTTTGATCGAGCAATTCGTCTTTATCAGCCTCGATAGACTCTTTTTCCTCACGGATAGAATCCATATTAGCATTGAGGGAATCTACGATCTGTGCGTCAGCCTCGCCCATCTCATGTATAATATAAGATTTATCGAGCAGGTCGTCAAAGTCCTTTGCTCCGAGTATTATCTCAAGTGTGGTGGTATCACCTGAGAGATAGAGTGCCTTTATGCGCTGGCGAAGTCTCTCAGTGTCGCTATCTATCTCTGCTTGCACACCTGCTATCTGTTCTTCTTTTTCTGATATCTGATTATTGAGCAAATTAATAGCCTTCAAAACATAGTCTATCTCATTCTGCTGATTTTCTATTTTTTCTTCTATTGCCTTGCAAAGCTCTTTTTGCTTAGTGATGTCTTTTCTGGCTACCTCAATTTTAGAGTCTAGCTCACTATCGAGAGACTCCAACTCGTTCTGGCGGTCTTTTATGGCATCTATATCCTCCTGAGTTATATCAGCAAACGAAACAGACCTGCTACTATATGCCACGCCGAAAAGTAAACACGCACACAACACAGAGGAAATTATCCTCTTTAATATGTTATTTCTTTTCATTCAAACATCTCCTGATTTTTATATATGAATAATCTATCTTTTTCTCGAAAATATACAATTTTATTATACACATTATCATCTGATTTAGCAAGAGAAAAAGCTCATTTGTTAAAAATTATTCATCAAAATAATCTTTACTTAAACCTCAGTGATGCTAATTTTGTCAAATTCTATGCCTGCCTGGGAATTGACTATATCTCTCACAGTAACCGCCAACGCCTCTGTTAGCACGCCTTTATTCACCACAACGCTACACTCATCATTCTGAATATATACCATACACTCAGAAAATCCCTTTGCCTTGATGAGATTTTCTACGTTAGTCTGCTTTTGTATTACAGAAGCTATCTGTGATGCAGATATCACAGCCTGTGTGCGTGCGGCATCATCTGATTCTGTACTTTTAAGGATTTCTGTAGCCATATCCACTATCTGTTGCTGGGTATCATTGCGAGTTTTTTGCACCTCTTCAAAATAGCTTTTGCTCTCCGCACTCATTACAACCGGCTCTGTATCTTTAGAGGATGTATCTTCTGTTGCAGATGCAGTGGCATTGGCATACTGTGCCTTGCCAAGCTCTTTGACCGAGCCTTGACTGGATGTAGCCGCTAATAGCGCATTGTTGTCGTTAAACTGCCAATTCAAAAATACAGATCCTCCCAATGCAAGAAGTAATGCTCCAAGTACTATGTGTTTCTTTCCTAATTTCATAAAAAAATTCCTCCTGTAAATACCATATTATTTTGCTATCTTATTAACACTTATTTTTGATTTTGATATGTCAAATATGCTTGAAACAGCATTAATAATCGCCTCTTTTACATTCTCGTTACCTGCTCCCTCACACACCACTATCACACCTCTCACCTTTGGCTGTGATTCCCTTATGAGTATAGGTTGTTCTATACTTTGAGATGATTTTACCGTGTAATATTCACCCGAGCGTGATATCTCTCTGCTGTCGCTATCTGAAGACTCAGAATACTCACTGTTTTGTGCGTAGGTGTATTCCATGCCTGTATCCAGAGTTATCATAACGCCTGTGGTGCCTGCCCCGTCTATATGAGATATAATATCCGCCAGTCGGCTTTCAAGCTCTATTCTGTATGAGTCAGTGTCGAAGGCATTCTCCTGTCCTGTCTGTTCAGGCTTTTGAGATGATGTAAAAAAACCGGAAAAAAGTATGAGTGCTATGCCTGCTATACCGGCTATTAAAACTATTTTTTTCTTAAAATCAAGCTTTTGATATTTCTTTGATTTGTCCATCGATTTATTCTCCTGTTAAATATATGTCTGCATCTATACCAATGTTGTTTTTTATGTTATTTTTGATAGTTTGCTTAAGATTGACATATGATTTCTTTATATATACCTCTGCTTTGGTAATATATATGCAGTTGTCCGAGTCAATATCCATAATTATTTTTGTGGTAGCATCAGCCACACCTAGCGACTCCAATTCTCTTTGCACCAGCTGTGACACGCCTTCATCAAGCCTGCTTTTTGTTAGTTCATCTATCTCTGAACTAATTTCAAAGCTTGTTTCGGGCAAATCCTGATCAAGCGAAAATTGTATATCGCTCCATTTGAAATCTTTAAATGGAATTACAATCGCACAAATCAGAAACAGAGAAAGAACATACCTAAAGACCTTTTTCATAGCACCATCAGGCGATATTATATTCATAAGCCCGGCACATATGGAGGCAATACTGATTATCACTGCATAAGCACTTATTTTTTCCATTACTGCACCCCCACAAGCAAGATTATTGCCGTAGATATTACAAACATAGACATAATTGAAAAAACAACCGCAACAAAACAGCTAAGAACCTTAGAAGAAACTGAAAAAAGTGAACACACTGCCCTCAAATTAAATATCTCAGCACCTACATTGCACAAATTTAGCATAAAAAGCCACAAAAGACACTTAAAAAGCATAGGCACGAAGATAAATATTGCAGCTATAATAGCCACCACACCCACACCTGATTTTAGCATTTTCACACTGTTCACCACAGACAGATACACGTCACTCAAAGCTCCTCCCACCACGGGAACAAAGCTCTTCACCGCAAACTTCATTGCTCTGGATGACACCGAGTCCGAATATGTGCCGATAATGCCCTGAATTGTAAAAAGCGATGCAAATATGCTCATAATAAATCCCAAAAACCACTTTACGCCTTTGTAAAGCATACTGCATATGCTAGATAGATTTAGCTGTGGAGATATTGACGATGCTATAGAAACACCGTAAAAAATATTGATGGCTGGTAATATCACCTTTGTAAAAAGGAGTGAACAAAGCTGGCTGGCTGTCATCATAAGTGTGTAATATGATCCTGCACTCACCGCCTGCCCTGAAGACACCATTAATCCTGCCATGATAGGTATGTATATCTTCATAAATGAAGAAGCATCTGTTATTGTAGCTGTGCCTTGATCTATCAATGATGCTATAGGCGATGCAACACACACGCTCACGCACAGCACAGCGACTATATCAAAAAGCTGTTCACTTGCAATTAGCGAATTTTTGAGCGTGCTTGCCAATGCACACAGAAGAATAATACCAACGAGGATAGACACAGGCAATCTTTCATCCTCCATCACATTCTGCGCAATCTTGATAAGTGATGATATAAATTTATCTCCATCAATATTATCCACGACACCACCGTCGAAATCATCTATGCCTGTGATAGACATATATTCTCTGGCTTCTTCAGGAATAGCCGAGAAAATCTCATCTGCTCCTGCGATACCCTCTATTCTTTCGCTTTCATCTGCAAAGGCTGTACAATTAGGGTATATAAAAAACATATAGGTAAGAGCAAAGATTAAAATCACTGTCCTTTTCATTTTAAACATCACCATTTTCTGTTTTAGCTCTGGATCAGCCCTAGTGCTATTTCTGATATTTTTTCCACAAGTGGCAATGACATCACAAGCACTGATATTTTCCCGATAAGTTGCACCTTAGACGCCAATGCCCTCTCGCCTGCATCTTCACAGCTATCTGATGCAAATTGACATAAAAAGCACACACCAAGCGATTTAAACAAAATACCTGTAATGTTAGATTCAAGCGAGGTGAGCGTGAGCAAAGATGTAATTTTTCCCAGTGCAGGTTTGGCAATTGTGATCGCCTGTAACGCTATCACAACCCCAGCAGCTATAGAAACCAGCAGTGATACCTCAGGATTGTATCTTTTTAGTGTGAGCGACACCACTGCACACACCACACATAATCCACATATAGTTATGTAATTCATCATAGATCAAACACCGATTTTATCGTGGTAAACAGGTTGCTAATCTCTGTTACAATCATCATAAGCACCACTATCAACCCCGCCAGAGTGGTCATCATAGCTTGCTCTTCCCTACCACTGCGTATTAGCACCTGGTTTAACACCGACACAATGATTCCCACAGCCGCTATTTTAAATATCATATCTACATCCATAGCTTTTGTTCCTTTCCTTTATGTTTTATATAACCAGAAGTGCCGCTGTGGCACCTCCAAGGATCCCAAGTGTCTTATACATTCGTGATTTGGATTCTTTATCCTTACGGCATACTTGTAGTCGACTATCTGCTTTTGCAGAAATAAGCTCACATAATGCCATCTGTCCGCTTATATCTGTCTTGCCAAGTCCTCTGCCGAATTCACTTAAAAGACTTATATCGTCACTTTCTAGCGGAATGCAATCTGAAAGCACAGTAACACTTTTTTGCCACGCATCCTCAAATGTGTTTTCGCATTGCATAGAAAGATACACCGCATTTGAAAATTCATCAAAAACTCCATTAAAAGTGTTTCCGCCAAAAACATCAGATAGTGGCTGTGATGTGTAGCTAATAAGGGATTTCAGCTCATTTAGAAATGACAAGAAATCCTCATAAAACGAAACCTTCTTTTTTAGTCCCTGTGCCATCATCATACCAGCACCAAAACCCGATATTATTAATAAAATTGCACCTGTAATTTTAACCATACTTTTCACCACCAAGCTGACTGGAACTGCCAGCGTAATTTAAATTATCCCTAGTATTATCAACACTCTCACATAAATTTACCTTTGATTTGGCCTGTATATTCCCTCTATTTCTCCAGGATGATCCTTGCCTTTGAGCATAACTATATGGTCGAAGGCACCGGTGGAGATGAGGCTCTTACCCTTCTCTTGAGAGTACAAGCCCTCCAGCGATTCCGCATGAACAGTTGCAACAATCACAGCACCGGTATTAACAGCAGATGCAATGGCATTGCAATCCTCCTTTGAACCAATTTCATCACAAATGATTACATCAGGAGACATAGAGCGCAATGCCTGCATTATGCCATAAGCCTTGGGATAACCATTAAGCACGTCGCACAAACCTAAGTCATTGAGCGTCATTCCGCCATATGTTCCTGATAGCTCACCACGCTCATCTATCACAGTCACACACCTTCCACTGAGAGATATCCTCCTTGCAAAATCACGTAGGATAGTCGTTTTTCCGCTTGATGGTATACCTGCTATGAGAGTACCTTTCAGATTTGCACCTAGCTTTTCGTATATCTTAGCTGCTGAATCCTTTATCTCTCGTGAAATCCTTATATTCATAGAGGTAATCTCTCTCATACCAATAACCTCACCGTTGTTAATGATTGCTGTGCCGCATATACCCACACGATGACCGCCTCTTATTGTTATGTAGCCTTGTCTTAACTCCTTTTGATAACTATAAACCGAAAATCCGCACAATCTCTGAAAGGTCTCATTCATCATTTTGCCATTTACAATAACACTCTGGTTGCATGGCTCATTAGTCAATGTGCCGTCTTTCGAAATGTAGTAATTTTTTTTGCCACATCGTATTATAACTGGCTTTGAGCTTCTTATTCTAACCTCATTGGCGGTCACCTTGATATTAGGATCAATACATGACAACAGCTTGTGCAAATCACCAGACAGCACACTAGTCGCACTCACAAAGCGTTCACTCATTGGATTCTGCATACTATCACTCCATTTTGTTTATTCGTTATGTTAATATGTATGGACAAACATCTCTAAATATTCATTTTTATAAGCATATAAAAAACTTTTAGAAAAATAATCCCTATCCACCAAAATAAACTTTGATAAGGTATTGAATAATTTTCCAAAATAATTTATAATATTCACGTATGTATGATGTTTTTATGTTCATACAATCAATTTGGAAAGGGGTTACTTTAAAATGAACTATTCACATGAAGTGGAAAATATGTGCATTGTAACAAAGGGACCACATCACGGTCCTGCTCCCATACCTGAAGAGGGTAAATGGGTAAAGGCTTATGAGGTTAAGGACATAGCTGGCTTATCACATGGTATCGGCTGGTGTGCTCCTCAACAGGGTGCTTGTAAGCTCACATTAAATGTAAAAGATGGTATTGTAGAAGAGGCTCTTGTAGAGACTCTTGGTTGCTCTGGTATGACTCACTCAGCTGCTATGGCTGCTGAGATTCTTCCAGGCAAAACATTGCTCGAATGTCTCAACACAGACTTGGTTTGTGATGCTATCAACATGGCTATGAAGAACATTTTTGAGCAGTTGGTATATGGTAGAAGCCAGACTGCATTCTCTGAGGACGGCTTGCCTGTAGGCGCTGCTCTTGAGGATTTAGGCAAAGGCCTCCGCTCACAGGTTGGCACAATGTTCAGCACCAAGGCAAAGGGTGTTCGTTATATGGAGATGGCTGAGGGCTATGTTCTCAAGACAGCTCTTGATGAGAACAACGAAGTTATCGGCTATCAGTTCGTTAAGCTCGGCAAGATGCTCGAAGACATCCGCCATGGTGTTTCTCCAGACGAGGCATACAAGAAGAATATTGGTCAATACGGTCGTTTTGATGGTGCTGCTAAGTACATCGACCCACGTGAAGAATAAGGCAAGGAGGACTTAATTTTATGGCTAACAATGTAAAATTTGAAGGTAAAGACAGAAGAATAGCTAAGATTGAGAAATGTCTTGCCGAATATGGTATTGAAAGTCTTGAGGCTGCAAGAGAAATGTGCCTTGAGCATGGATTTGATCCGGATTCTATCGTTAAGGGTGTTCAGCCAATCGCATTTGAAAATGCAAGCTGGGCATACACACTCGGCTGTGCTATCGCTCTCAAAAAAGGTGTTAAGTCAGCAGCTGATGCAGCAGAAGCTATCGGCCTTGGCTTAGAAGCTTTCTGTATTCCCGGTTCTGTAGCAGATCAGAGACACGTTGGTATTGGTCATGGTAACTTGGGCGCAATGCTTCTCAGAGACGAGACAAAGTGCTTTGCTTTCCTCGCAGGCCACGAGAGCTTTGCAGCAGCTGAGGGTGCTCTTGGTATTGCAAGAACAGCCAACAAAGCAAGAAAAGAGCCATTGCGTGTTATCCTCAATGGTCTTGGCAAAGATGCAGCATATATCATTTCAAGAATCAACGGCTTTACATATGTAAAAACTGATTATGATTTCTACACAGGCGAGCTCAAAGTATTAGAAGAGAGAGCATTCTCTGATGGCGAGAGAGCAGCTGTAAAGTGCTATGGCGCAAATGACGTACTCGAAGGCGTTGCTATCATGCGTCATGAGGGCGTTGATGTTTCTATCACAGGTAACTCAACCAACCCAACAAGATTCCAGCACTTGGTAGCAGGCACATACAAGAAGTGGGCTCTTGAAAACGGAGTTAAATACTTCTCTGTAGCAAGTGGCGGCGGCACAGGCAGAACTCTCCACCCAGACAACATGGGTGCAGGTCCAGCTTCATATGGTCTCACAGACTCTATGGGTCGTATGCACGGCGATGCACAGTTTGCAGGTTCTTCATCTGTTCCGGCTCACGTTGAAATGATGGGACTTATCGGCATGGGCAACAACCCAATGGTTGGCGCTACAGTTGCTTGTGCAGTTGCAGTTTATGGTGCGTTAAACAAGTAATTTAAGCTATATTATAAGCCTAATTGCATATTAATAATAAAAAGATAAACACATCACTTGGTTTTTTAACCTTGTGATGTGTTTATTTTTTGTATTACATTATATAAAATAGGCGAACAGCCCCAAGGCTTTTTATCACCTTGGGGCTGTTCATTATGAAAGATACTTATGAAAAATCTTATCTTAGCGCACTGAAAGCTCTGAATGAGTTATCAACATCCATTACAGTATCTGTATCACTCTCTGTTATTTCAGAATCTGTATCACCGGATGCTGCCATAACGTCTTGTGCGAGAAGCATTTCATCTATCAATTCCGGAGTATTATATAATTTTTTCATTGTAAAAATACCTCCTTAAAATCAAGCTACTTTAGCAAGTGCATCGTAAGCTTGGCTAACTGCTGACCAAGCACTATCAAAGCTTGTGCGGCAACCGCCTGCGAATTTACTGTCTGAATATGTGTGGTATCCACGACGTCCAAATCCGTTAGCGTCTGTGTAATCAACATATGCTCTTGCCTCTACAAGGTCACCCTTGTAAGCTGAATCTGCGCCATCATATTTGATAACGAGTGTTGACAAGCGATAGTCGTCGAACATTCTGTGGTTCTGATCGCCTTCTTTTGTACAATCAATATCTACAGCGCCTGTTGTCTTCTTGTTAAGCTTTGTAAGATTTGCTATATCGGTCTTAGCATATGCTGTGTAACCATAAGATACGCTCTTGCCGTTCAAGCCCTGAAGCTCTTCGAGCATACCGTTGCGATATACTGTTACGAAACGAAGTGCGTCTTGATCTGTGTTGTAATCGCTAGTAAACTTATCTGCAACTTCTTTGCTTCTGATCTGAACACCTTCGAGGCTAAAGCCCTTAAGTGATGATCCACCATAGCTGTTCTTATCTTTACCGTCCTTAGTAACTGTACCTACCGGTACCCATGCAGCATAGAGATTGAGGTTTCCATCTGCATCGTCATAATCGGCGATTGTGATGGTCTTTTCGAATGCTGTGCCGTTTGTTGTGCCTACAGTAAGGTCTGTAGTGTACCATCCGGCAAACAGATAACCGTCTTTAACCGGTAGGCCATCCTCAACATTTACGCCTGCCTCTGCAGATGTGATCGGTGCTTCTGTAAGCTTATGAGTTGTAGCACCATCATATATTATTGACTCTTGTAATAATGTTGAACCGTTGTAATAACGAATGTAAGAAGCTTCTTCCTGGCTAGCACTAAGAATTGGTGTTTCCACTTCATTTAATACCTCATTGCCTCTAGCCATATCCATTACTCTAGTAATACTGTTACCCTCTAATGATGTAGGATATGTTTCGCTTGCTCCACGTGGTCCACCTGATTCAGGGTTAGCTACAAGCTGAAGTGGGATTGTAATGTAATAAGGAGTAGATGCCTTTAGCTTTGATACATCCCATGTAATTACGTTATCTTCTATGGTAACTATAGAATCACCATATTCACCACCACTAGCTGTAGTAGCTGATGTGGTAAAACGAGCTGTATCAATGCTTATTGAAATTTCGTTAGGATGTGCTGCTGAATAGAATGCACTTGTGAATGCATCTATAAGTTTGCTTTCATCGTTAGCACTATATACCATATCTGGGGTTGTGCTAATAGCATCAAGTTGTGCTTTACCAGCACTACTTAGATCTCCCAAATAAGCACTTGCTATAGAACAACCGAGTGCCTTTATAGCAGCAGCCTCTGCTCCACCATATATACCATTACTGTCTACATTACCATGGTTTGGATATCCATCTGTAAAGAAAATAACCATTGGATCTCTTGATTTATCTTTTCTATTTTTAATAAAGTCACGTGCCTGTCCTAAGCCTGCTGAATAATTGGTTTCTCCAATTGTAACTTGAGTGTTAAGATATGAGAGAACTACTTGTAAATCATCTGTAAAACCAAGGTTACTCTCTAAATCGTAACCAAATGTTGCAAATGCCACACGGCTACCCTTGATCTGTGTTAGAACAGAGGCTGACATTTTTTCGACAATATCAATCATTGTAGTAAATTTACTACCTTCCATACTACCACTTACATCAAGTACAAATACTACATCTTTTGGCTCGTATAGCGCATAGGAGTAGTCAACACGAAGCTCAGCTTCATTTTTTGACCTATCTGTCCACTTAGCCGATTGCTTAATCCATGTATTGGAGTATTCTCCGTTTAACTTACCAACTTTAGTATCTTCGTAACCTTCTACGACATTATTGTCACCTTCGTAATAGAAGGATGAATCTTTAAATGCTTCATCAAAAGCTACATCGTCTGCCCATATTGCATAAAGTGTATCTGCTCCGTCAAAATTAAGAACATTAGGGTAAAAATATCCACCTAAAGTATTATTTGTTGACCAACCAAGAAATTCGTCATTATCTCTAGTAGGTGTTGGTAATGATGCAATAGGAGTACCTACGGTTTTTGTAATAGTTGTAGATGTGCCCGCCGGTAATGTTCCACCATTTAGGTTAAGAGTTACATCATATGTAGCCCCAAATTCCATAAAACGTGATAAAGTGTTTGTTTCTCTACAATAATCATATGCCTTTGATGGTTTTGGTGCAATTACAATGGTGTCAGCTGGAATAGTATTTTTGTTTTCTCCTAGACTTGTATTCTCACCATAAATATAAATTGAATTTAACTGCATACAATCTTGAAATGCAAAATCACCTATAGTTGTTACACTAGCTGGTATCTCTACTGATGTCAATGCTCTACAGCGGTTAAATGCATGATTATCTATAGTTGTTACACTGTCTGGAATATTAACTGTATTTAATGCCCTACAGTCATTAAATACAGAGTTACTTATAGTTGTTACACCGTCAGGAATATCAACTGATGTTAATGCCATACAGTTAGCAAATGCAGATTCTTCTATGGTTGTTACACCATCTGGAATATCTATTGAGCTTAGTATCTCACAACCAGCAAACGCACGAGCACCTATGCTTGTTACACTATCAGGAATATCAACTGATGTTAATGCTCTATGCCAATAAAATGCATTATCACCTATAGTTGTCACACCATCATGAATAACAGCGGATGTAATGTTTTCTCTATACTCGTACCATGGTGAGCTGTCATATTGCTCACCTTCTGTCATTGGTCCATCACCATATATGTGAAGAACACCATCTGTAGTAATACCCCAGATAGTAGCACCATCAGATGTAATACCAGAAGCTATAAAATCATCTTGGCTTTCAAATTTAATATCATTTGCAATACAATACGTGTATGCTTTAGAACCAAATTCTCCAGATACTACAAGATCAGCTGAACAATTCTTGAAAGCATCGTTTCCAATGCTAGTAACACTAGCTGGGATTGTTGCTGATGTCAGATTGCTACAGCCATAGAAATCACTTCTTCCAATGCTAGTTACAGTAGCTGGGATTGTTACTGAAGCCAAACTAGAGCAACTTTGGAAGCTGTAATCAGGAATTTTTGTAACAGCTGGGCCAAATGTTAAAGACTTTAAGGCACTAAGGCCATTGAAGTAACCAGTATTAGTCATCTCACAGTCAATAGTAAGTTCTTCCAATCCATAACAAGAAGAAAATGCTCCACTGTTAAGGTTAGTAACACTAGCCGGAATTGTTAATGAAGGCAAATTAGGACAAGTTGAAAATGCTCCATAACCAATGCTAGTTACACCCTCTGGGATTGTTAACGAAGTCAGATTAATACAAGATCCAAAAGTTCCATCATTAATACTAGTCACACCGGATGGAATTGCTACTGATTCTAAACTACGACAGCCATTAAAAGCATACTGTCCAATGCTAGTAAGCTTAGATGGGAGTGTTGCTGTTGATAGATTTGAACAACCATAAAAAACATAACTTCCAATGCTAGTCAGAGTAGATGGGAATGTTACTAAAGTCAAGTTAGAGCAATTTTGGAAGCAATAATCAGGAATTGTTGTAACACCCTCGCCAAATGTAACAGACTTCAAGCTATTACGATTACAGAAATAAGCAGTACCAGGGAGATTACAGTTTATATTAAGATTTTCCAGTCCATTGCAATTATTAAATGAATTAAAACTAATAGAAGTAGCAGTTTTTGGGATAGTTAGTGTTTTAATATTTGAACAACCATCAAATGCATAATCTGCAACATCTGTGATACCTTCCAAATATACAACTGATGTGATATCATACATATAATCGCGCCAGTTACCCAAGTCGCCACTGGAAGAACCTTTACCACTTAAAACAAATGTTCCATCCTCGTATAATGTCCATCTAAGGTTGCCGTTATAATCACCTGAAGCTTTAACCTCACTGGTAGAACTCTCAAATGTAATACCCTTGCTGCTACAGAAGCTCTGTGCATATGAACCTGGTTCTCCAGATATCACGAGATCGCTTGAGCAATCTAAGAAAGCATTGCCTGCAATGCTAGTTACACTAGATGGAATCTCAACTGATGTAAGATTATCACAGCCATAGAAAGCACCCTCCCCAATAGTGGTTACATTACCTGGAATTACTACTGATGTAATATTACTACAATATTCAAATGCATAACCACGAATTGTTTCAAGAGTATCAGGAATAGTTCCTGTTGACTGCACTGTGGCTTTTATCAGCTCTTTTCCATCTGCTGTAAGTAACAAGTTATCTTCTAATACAAAGGAAGTGTTTTGTGGGGATATTGTAATGGATGTAAGTTCTGCACCACCGGCAAGTTTATCCCCTATGCTCTGTAAACCACTACCAATAGTTAATGAAGTTAAAGAGTTACAACCGGAGAAGTTGTTAGTACCAATAGATGTAACACTATCCGGGATTACAAAAGACTCTAAGCTACTACAACCACCAAAGTTGTTATCACCAATAGTTTTTATATTATTTCCAAGTGTTACAGTTTTCAAACTGGTGCATCCACCAAACATAGCATTTGGCAATGCAGTAAGACCGTCACCTATTACAAAGGAAACCAATTTTTGACATCCGCCAAACAAACTGTCTGGTAATGTTGTAACACCGTTCCCCATGTCAACAGACACTAAACCAGTACATCCACCAAATGCACCACTACCAACCGTAGTAACAGTATCTGCAATAGTTAATGTTTCGATATTTGAACATCCACCAAATGCCTGTGCTGCAATATCTGTGATACCGTCCTCAAATACAAGTGATGTGATATTGCCCATGTATTTACGCCAGGTTGCTTTATCGCCACTGGTGGTACCTGATGTTGCATCGGGTCCTTTTTTTACAATGAAACTTCCGTCGTCATAATATTCCCATATGACGCCAGTATCGTTATAGTCGCCACTTTCAACTAAAGTTGCACCTCTGGCTTCCAAGTCTTTGACACCATTGCCAAAAACGTCTTTGATACCCTCAGCATTAACTGCTATTGCACTAGATAATGCCAGCATCGCTACTAAGAGTATGCTGATAATTTTTTTCATAAAAAATTACCTTCCCTTCTAAAATTCTTTAAATTTTAAGGATATTTGCTAATTAATAAAAGCTTAAAAAAACTGCCCTCCTTTGCATTAGACAACCGTGCCACTAGATAAAATACCCTTTTATCTAATAAGCACAGTACTATTATCACCATTATACAAAATGATAAAAAAAATAGCAATATTATTATTTTTTTAATTATATTTATAACCATTTTTCTATATATTTTACAAATATAGCTACATTAAACAATCTATTCTTTGTGCAATTTGCAGATTAAAACACCCCAATACACATAAAAAAAACACCTTATCCCCAGCGAACTGAGAATAAGGATCTTTTTCATAAATATAAAGATTACTGAGCAGCGTTAAGCTTGCGAACGAGAGCTGACTTATTTCTTGCAGCAGTATTCTTATGAATAATGCCCTTTGCAGCTGCCTTATCGATAGATTTAATTGCTTCTCTAACTGCTACTTCTTTGTTAGCGGATGCGTCACTTATTGCAATGTTAGCCTTCTTAACAGATGTTCTCAAAGCTGATCTTGTAGCTTTGTTTCTAGCAGTCTTAACAGCAATAACCTTAACACGCTTCTTAGCTGATTTAATATTCGGCACTTGTCTAACCTCCTTTTCGCATACTCACGTTGTAGTATTATAACACTAATATGCAATGTTTGTCAATAGTTTTTGATTATTTATAAGCTTATATTTTATTTAAACGGGATTATCTGTTTCCGTTAAATATCTCCATAATATCATAGAAGGTATCGTCATCATCAGAATCCCTCTTCATATTCTCTGCAAGCTTGTTTACACTCTCATCATCTGCAGCAACAGGAGAAGCTACTGTAACGGCACTATCCATCTGCTTAGAGCCTTTGAGAGAGCCTGTTGCTATTACTGTAACCTTCATAGCATCTTCCATAGCATCATCAAATGCCACACCAAAGATAACCTTAGCTTCATCAGAAACTCTGCTACTGATAAGTGTAGCGGCAGAATCGATCTCGTCAAGACCAACATCAGGTGATGTGGTGAAGTTGATAATAACACCTGCGGCGCCATCAATGTCAGTTTCGAGCAATGGGCTGGAGATAGCCATATCGGCTGCCTTTGTAGCCTTATCTTTACCCTCTGCAAAGCCAACGCCCATATGAGCATAGCCAGAATCTTTCATAACTGTGGTTACATCAGCAAAGTCAAGGTTGATATAACCAGGAATGAGGATGAGGTCTGATATACTCTGCACACCTTGACGCAATACGTCATCTGCGATAGAGAATGCATTTTTGAGTGTGATTCTCTCTGTGCTTACGTTCTTTAATCTTTCGTTAGGCACAACGATGAGTGAATCCACATATTTGCTGAGCTCTTGGATACCACTCTCAGCCTGAGCCATACGATTTTTACCCTCAAAGTTAAAAGGCTTTGTAACGATAGCTACTGTAAGGATACCCATCTCTTTTGCTATTCTTGCTACAACCGGAGCAGCGCCTGTGCCTGTGCCACCGCCCATACCGGCTGTAATGAACACCATATCTGTGTCACGCAAAACAGCGGCAATTTCTTCTTCACTTTCTTCTGCTGCCTGACAGCCTACCTCCGGCTTAGAGCCTGCGCCCTGACCATGGGTAATTTTTTCACCTATCTGAATTTTCTTATCGGCTTTTGAAAATTGTAAAACGTGGTCATCTGTGTTGAGAACAACAAACTCCACACGGGAAACATTCTCTTCTACCATTCTGTTGACAGCGTTACCGCCACCACCGCCAACACCTATTACCTTAATCACTCTGCGGATTTCACCTATATCATTCGCTAATTCCAACGGCATTTGAATTCCTCCTGTATTTTTTCGTCTTTATTTCATACATCAATGCATAAGCCTACATATATTAGATGCCACAATCTTATAATATGATATCATAGTAATCTGCAAATTTCAATAATAATTTCCAAAAACATTATATTAATTCGATATTACAGTTTTTTTGTTAATTTTTTGTAATATTTAAACAAACAAAAGACTTTTTGCGACAAAAATCAACCATAAGAATCGCCGTCATAGCCACCATAATCATAGCTATCATCGTATGTATAATCGTCGTAGCCACCATCGTCATAGCTATCATCATATGTGTAATCATTGTAATCACTATAATCATAACTATCATCATACGTGTAGTCGTTGTAGTCGCTATAGCCATCATCGCTATAGTCGTTATAATCATAATTATAATCTTCACTATAGCCGTCATAGCTCTGATCGTCGTATCCGTCATATCCATTTTCATCATAGGTATAGTCTACGTTGTTATCTTCGCTGTTATCCTGTGATGATGTGTCGGAGTCTGTTTCTGAGTCTTTATCGGTGGATTTGTCTGTATCTGTTGAAACTATAGGATTGTTAGATGCATCCACCATATTATCAGGCAAAAAGCTGGATTGTCTTTTACCCTCACAGCACAAAGAAACATCAAGAGTGCCTATATCTTTCTTCGAAAGCTCGTTGGTGATGATGTTAAGCGCTGTTCTCATCTTATAGTCCAAATTTTCGTTAGTGCCAAGCACTATCAGTATACGCTTGTCGTATTTTATCTTAATATCAGAAAACTGGGTTAAGTCAATTTCGTTGAGATTAGACAACTCGTTGCTTTCTGCGACAGATATAACAGAATTCAAGATTTTTTTGAATCTCTTCTCCGAAAACTCTACATATTCGCCTATACCTTTTTCCTCTAGTTTTACACCTTTGATAAGAGGTATGCTATATGTTATCTTTTTGTTCTGTTCGAGAATTCTTCCGTCTCTGCCCAATACCAGATAATTATTCTTGCCTGCCTCTACATAATACGTAGGCTGTGCTTGAATAACATTAATATTCAATGTGTCAGGCAATAATATATTTATCTCTGCATTCTCAATATACGGAAAAGCCGATATTATCTTTTTTACAGCAGATTTTTTATCTGTTAAAAACATATTTTTACCAACAGAAAGCTCTGATACCGCCACTACTTCTTCTACTGTGTATTTTGGTGTGATGCCCTCCTCAAAGCTCACACTAATCTTTTCTGTCTTAAAGAAAACTGTAAGACATAGCACTATACCTACCACTGCGGCAAAAAACACGAATAGTGTGAGTGCCATCGCCTTACGTGCCTTGCGCACCTTTGGTGATATTGCACGTCTATTAGACGGCTTATACTCACGCTCAAATCCATCAAAACCATCGCCATATGTATTTGGTCTGGTGTTTTCCCTAATTTGGCGTTGTTTGGGCTGTTTTTTCTGCTCTTTCAAATTTTGCTGTGGTGGAGCATATCTTTTACCTACCGGTTGTTCATTACCACGTCTTTGAGATGGCTTCTGTCTTACAGGCTGTTCGGCACCACGCATTTGAGATGGTCTCTGCCTTGCAGGCTGTTCTGCGCCACGCATCTGGGGTGGTCTTTGCCTTATTGGCTGTGCGTTTTGCGGAGGCTTTTTTCTTCTTAATGACTCCACGCTTTCGTTTGGTCTTACAACACGAGGATTATCCCTCTTTGGCGATGTTACACCATTTCGATTTTCAAAGTGCTGTTTGTTTTTATCATATGGATAACGTCTGTTGTTATGTTCAGCCATTTTTTTCTTCCTTTACCATAAAAATCAAATGCAGTTTCAGATTTTTCTGATGGATGCTCCCAAAAGGCTCAATCCCACATCAAATTCCTCATATCCTCTTTCAAGATATTCCACACCATAAACAGTAGTTTTTCCCTCAGCCGCAAGACCTGCCACAACAAGTGCCGCCGCACCTCGCAGGTCCTGAGCATACACATCTGCACCGTAAAGCTCGGTAGGGCCTTCTATTACCGCCACCTTACCTTCAACACTTATCTTTGCTCCAAGTCTGATAAGCTCACCAACGTGCTTGTATCTGTTTTCAAAAATATTTTCCACAAAAACAGTGGTACCATCTGCCTGCGTCGCCATAGCCATCAGCGGAGGCTGGGCATCAGTTGGAAATCCGGGATAAGGCATAGTTCTGATAAGTCGCAGTGAACGCAATTTTCTTGGCGCTGTAATAGTGAGGTCTAAGCCATTAGTTTGCACATTACACCCACTCTCTTCAAACACCGGGATAATTGAACTTAGGTGAGATGGAATAATATTATGCAATGTAACACGACCTGTGCTCACAGCCACAGCAGACATATAAGTCGCCGCCACTATTCTGTCTGGAATTATAGAATGTTGAGCACCATGAAGACTATCCACACCATCTATTATTATTGTGCCGGACTCCCCTGTGGTAATTTTAGCTCCACAGCTATTGAGGAAATCGCACAAATCCACAATTTCAGGCTCCGCAGCTGCATTCGTGATTATGGTAGTTCCCTTTGCCATAACAGCAGACAAAATAATATTTTCTGTTGCGCCTACGCTCGGAAATCCCAATGCCACCTGGCAACCCTCGATACCATCTGTTACCATACAGTCGATGTTTCCTCTGAATTCATTGATAACAACACCCATTTTACGAAGTGCCTTTAAATGAAGATCTATCGGCCGTGGTCCAAGATCGCATCCACCTGGGAGTGATATCCTAGCATGACCTGTTCTCGACAGAAGCGCTCCCAAAAAAATGACTGACGAACGCATCTCTCGCATTAGCTCTGCCGGTATATCATCCCTCAAAATATTCGAAGAATCGACTATTATTGTGGTGCCCTCTCTTTTTATTCTACATCCCAAATAACGCAGTATTCTCACAGATGCTTCTACATCTGTGAGAACCGGACAATTATGTATCACGCTTTCGCCATTCACTACCAGTGTAGCGGCAAGAATGGGTAATGCGCTGTTTTTCGCTCCTTGGATATTGATTTCTCCACGAAGCTCTTTTCTTCCTTCAAGAACATATCTATACACCCCTCAAAACCCCTTTCAGCATAAAATATTTAAACTTACTGTTATTTTATGCTTTGTGGTATTTATAGGTGCTACAGATATTCTTGATAATATGATTAAATGTTCAAATATTTTTTAAGCTCGTCCACTTTATCAAGCTTCTCCCACTGCACATCGAGTTCTTCTCTGCCAAAGTGACCATATGCAGCCACCGGGAGATACTTGGTTTCTTTTAGCTTGAGGTTTTCAATAATAGCGGCAGGACGAAGGTCAAATATAGCATTTACAGCCTCTACGAGCTTATCATTTTCTACCACACCGGTAGAGAATGTGTCAACCATAACAGAAACCGGCTTTGCTACACCGATAGCATAAGCAATCTGAACCTCACACTTTGAAGCAAGACCCGCTCCTACTATGTTTTTTGCAATGTGTCTTGCAGCATATGCAGCACTTCTATCCACCTTAGTAGGATCCTTGCCACTGAAAGCACCGCCACCATGACGTGAATATCCGCCATAAGTATCTACTATGATTTTTCTACCTGTAAGACCACTATCGCCAACAGGTCCGCCTATTACAAATCTTCCTGTTGGATTTACAAATATCTTTGTATTTTCATCAATCAAAGAAGGGTCTATAACTGCTCTGATTACGTATTTTTCGATATCGTTTCTGATTTGCTCAAGTGAAACATCTGCTGAATGTTGTGATGAAATTACGACTGTATCTACTCTGACAGGCTTTTTGTCTTCATACTCCACAGTAACCTGAGTTTTACCATCAGGGCGAAGATATGAAAGAGTACCGTCTTTTCTCACGCTTGTGAGCTTCATAGCAAGCTTATGTGCCAAAGATATTGGCAATGGCATAAGCTCAGGAGTTTCGTCACAGGCATATCCAAACATCATGCCCTGATCGCCAGCTCCTATCAAGCCTTTTTCATCTGTCGATCCCTCTTTATGCTCGTACGACTGATTTACGCCAAGTGCTATATCATCTGACTGAGAGTCGATAGAAGTAAGCACTGCGCAGGTGTTGCCATCAAAGCCACAATCAGGATTCTCATAACCAATGTTCTTTACAACCTCACGAGCTATTTTCTGAATATCTACATAGCAATCGGTTGAAATCTCGCCCATTACGTGTATCATACCGGTCGTAACAGTTGTTTCGCAAGCAACATGGGCATTTTTATCTTGCTCCAATATTGCATCTAGCACTGCATCAGATATGCAGTCGCATACTTTGTCCGGATGTCCTTCTGTAACGGATTCCGATGTAAAAAGATGTCTTGTCAATTTTATCATTTCCTTATCTATAAAAATCTTCAAAACCCAATCGAAATATTCGATATTATCATCCAAAAAAGCCTTTCAAGAGGGTATCTCTTGAAAGGCCATGAAAACTCATCTTTCGGATTACCCGCAGGATTTAGCACCTTACTTTGTAGGTTGCCGGACTTCACAGGGCCTGTCCCTCCATCTCTCTCGATAAGAATAATTCAATTTTGGTTCCTTATTATTTTAACAATATAACTTTTCTTTGTCAATAGAAAAGAGCTATTGATAAACAAATATTATTTAAAAGCGGAAGAACAAAACCACACGGTCAGCTAATTCCTGAAGATTATCATAAACCCTATCGATTTGTTCAAGAGTGTAGCTTGAGTAGTTTTCATAGGCGTGCTTACAATCATTATACGCTTTTATAAACTTACGATATGTCACGCTGTCATTGCTCTCAATTTTATTTGTCAGGTAAGAGTAGTCATCGAGTAGCTCTCCCAGTAACTCATAAGCAGTGTCCTTGTCCACATTGAGTATCTCGTATCTTAATGTCAAATATGCAGATCCAAGTGCAGATTGTGCATCCCATATTTCTTGAATTGTAAATGCATCAGGCTGTTCTTTAACTTCCTTAGCTTCTTCAAGAGCCACATGATATCTTGCCCAGCTATCCATAGTATATTTATTATCATCGTTAGTTGCGTTCCCAAAGTTGGTGAACGCTACATTCAAGAACATAATAGCTTCGTCAAATGTGCTTTCATCAGCATTATATTCTAGGGCTTGCAGTGCATTATCCAGCTCAGAAAGAACCCCCTCCAACTGCTTTAATCCTGCATAGTTATCTTTGAGTGAAAATCTGGCATTAGAGAGAGCAGACATAAAGTATGCATATGAATATTCGCTATACATCTCTTCGTCTTCATAAAAATCAGACCAATCATAGTCGATTCGTTCAAGAATCTTTTTTATCATCTCTCTCAAATCCACAATATCCTCTGCATCGTCATCAGAAGTATCATAGGATACTATAACATCACCTGTGCTACCATTGCTACCGTCATCAGCAGGGAATTTATCTATCAATTTGGCAATGAATTTTTGCACCAAAACGACATCAGACATAGTGATATTTTCATCTGCATCCACATCGCCGGATTTCAACGCACTATCATCAAGTACGATTAGCTTTGCAATATGTTTTTGCAATAAAACAACATCAGACATGGTTACTTTTTTATCGCTATCCACATCGCCATAGTTAGAACTTGGTTGGATTACTATGGGTTCTGTGTCTGTGTGCTTATCATTTCCTGTTGGTACAGGCTTAAACTCAACATATATCTTTGTATCTTGAGAGACACTCCTAAGGAAAAATGAATTTCCATATGGTGCTTCCACATCAGAATCATTTATCTGAATGGACCCAAGCATATATCCGGGATCAGGAGTAATAGAAAATGTAATATATTTGCCTCTCATGGCTGATAGCTTGCCATAAGGAAGCACGGTTCCGTTGCCTCCTCCCGACACTGCAACAGTGTATTGTGCAACTTTCTCGTTTGAGAAAACAACAGAAAGCCTATGGCTCTCAGAAACATCCTCGAAAGTGTAAAAACCTGCCGCTCTCGCACCATCGTTTGCCTTGCCATCTATTATAACTTTCTCGATAGCATAACCATCCTCAGGAATAAATTCTACAGTAAAATCTTCGCCTTTGCTAACCTTATGTTCGCCTACATCATGGCTGAGTCTGCCGTTGCCTGAGCTACTCAAAGTTATGCTGATATTTTCCATCACAAATGATACTCTTATGTTTACATCATTAGTAAGATTATCAACATTGTAGCTAAAATCTTCTCTGCCCACAGCTGAAGTAATATCTAAGTCATTTATAGTAAGACTCTCAATAACATATCCATCATCGGCTTTTATAGTAGCTGTCAAGCCTTCTGACTCTCTAAACAGCATACTTTCACAATTATCTCTATCAGCAAATGATACGAGCATATATCCACCATTAAGCTCACAAGTACCATTGCCCTCAATTAGATAAGAGCCAACATACTGAGTATCATAGACTTCTCTATAAAAAACATCTATCTCCATATTTTCAGAAATGATATTATATCCATCATTAAAGCTAAAAGTGGAGGTACCCTCATGCCATGTTAGCATTTTGTAGTTGTTAGGACTAAGAACGCTATACACAAGCTCGTTATTGATAAATACGGCAAATGGTATAAATCCATTATCATATCCACACACAATATCCCTTAGATGTGAGCCTTCTCTTGCCGTATATCCTTCAGATCCTGATTGGTTAAATCCACTGCCCATATGGTTTATAGATATTTCACACATTTCTGCTGTTGTAGGCACAAAGTTGACATATATTCTGCTATCACCATATAGGGTGATATTATAAGCAGTGGCAACTGGCTTTCCAAGGGTATCTTCACTATATATCTTTGATGTGGTCTGTATCTTGCCATTAGCATCCACATAGTCGGTGTAGATAGTAAAGCTCTCTGTCATATAGCCTTCGTCAGGGTACATCGCAAGCTGAAAAGGAGTTCCGTTTTTACCATTAATCTTGCCGGATGGATTTACTGTGCCGTGACCTGATGTTGTAATTTCTACTGTGATGGGATCACCGGTAGCAGCATCAGCCGTCATATACGGCAATGATGTAAACACAAGTAAAAACGCTGTTAGCACTGCAATAATTCTGTTTTTCATAAAATCGCCACCTTTGCTCTTTTATAATTATTTTTCACACAGATCAAAGTAACAGTCGGGACGTCTGTCACGGAATATTCCCCATGAAAATCTGTTTTTCTCTATTTCCATTAGATCATATGAGTAAATAAGGACTTCTTCTTTATCTCTGGATGCTGATGCCACTATTGCACCGGTTTCATCTGTCATAAATGATGAACCATAGAAACACAATTCTGACGACTGGTTACCATTTTCTTCACACGGTGTTACACTCTCGGTGCCTATTCGGTTTGCAGCTATCACAGGAATAACATTCGATGCAGAATGTCCTTGCATACATCTTCTCCAATGCTCCATGCTGTCGCACTCTAATATAGGTTCACTGCCAATGGCTGTGGGATAAAATATTATCTGTGCGCCATTGAGTGTGAGTGCTCTGGCTGTCTCAGGAAACCACTGATCCCAGCATATACCAACACCTACTCTGCCAAACCTTGTGTCAAACACCTTAAACCCGGTGTCACCCGGAACAAAGTAGAATTTCTCCTGATAATAGTGATCATCCGGAATATGAGTCTTTCTGTAAACTCCCAAGCTTTCTCCGTCAGCGTCTATAACACATACAGAATTAAAGAGTCTATTGCCGTCTTTTTCGTAAAAGCTGATAGGAAGGACTACGTTAAGCTCCTTTGCAACTGCCTTGAAATGAGATATGGCATCGTTTTCTTCAACGGTCTTTGCAAAGTCATAATATTCGTATCTGCGCTCTTGACAAAAATACTGACGCTCAAAAAGCTCCGGCAAAAGAATAATATTTGCACCCCTCTGGGCGGCGTCTCTCACCATCATATCTGCTTTTTTTATATTTTCCTGAACATTATCAGTGCAACGCATCTGAATTGCTGCTACATTTATCTTATTTATCATAATATCACCAATCAACATTAATTGTAAATCGAAAATAATAGATTTGTCCCCAGAAATCAATTATTCGGGAATCTGCTGTGTTACACAGTGTATGTTTCCTCCGCCTACTATCAAATTGATAGCATCCACAGGAACCACTTCTCTATTTGGGCATAGCTTTGAAATAATATCCAAAGCAAGCTTATCACTATCCTGATTTTCTCCGCCAAACTGCGGAAGCAATATAATATCATTTGCAAAATAAAAATTAACATAAGATGCCGCAAGTCTTTCACCCACGACTCTTTCAGCCTCACCAGCCTCAAATACAAACCCATCAAGGTCAAACTGCGTGATACAAACAGTCTTTTTCGGTATGGGAAGCTTATGAACAGTGAATTTTCTACCCCTTGCATCAGTACTGTTTTCCAAAACATCTAAGCACGCTTTTGATAGAGCATACTGCGGATTATTCTTGTCATCTGTCCATGCAAGCACCACCTCAGCAGGAGCTATAAAAGCGCATACATTATCCACGTGCTCGTTGGTTTCATCGTTATATATTCCATTTGGAAGCCATATAACCTTTTTGGCACCAAGATAGTTAATAAGCTTTTGAGTAATCTCATCCTTTGACAGCTTCGGGTTTCTTCCCTCACTCAAAAGGCAAGCCTCTGTAGTGATGATAGTTCCTTCTCCATCCGAATGAATAGAGCCACCTTCTAGCACAAAAGGAGTAGCATCATAATAATCTACGTTAATTTGCCTGCAAAATTCGCCTGCAAGCCTATTATCGTTTTCGTAATCATCATACAAGCCATCAAAGCTTCCACCCCATGCGTTAAACTGCCAATTAACTGCACGAAGCTCGCCACTAACATTTTTTAAAAATGTAGGTGCAGTATCTCTTGCCCATGAATCGTCACTTTCTATCTGCAAGACCTTTATGTTGTTATTTGTAGCAAACCTTTCCTTTACATCTTCAAAATCACGCTTATTTGTGAGAAGATAAACTGTTTCGTGCTTAGAAAGCTCATTTGCCATAAAACTAAAAGCCTGTTGGGCATATTTAGCGTTATAGGTCCAACTGCCCGGACGAACCGGCCATATTAAAATTGTGGCTCTATGCCTGCCAAACTCAGCAGGCATAGAGAAGCCATCATTTATTGGTAAGCTATTGTTAATTATCATTTTATCACCAAATGATTTTTTATTTTTCTTTATAATCTCATTTTAAAATCTTCGTACGAAAAGCTTTTTATCACTTCGCACTCGCCATCTGTATGCATAACTGCAATATTCGGCAATGGCATACCATTAAAAGTATTATTTTTTACCATAGAATAAATTGCCATATCTTCAAACACCAGTCTATCGCCTATCAGCACCTCATTATCAAAGCTGTAATCGCCGATTATGTCACCGGCAAGGCAGGTGCATGACGATAATCTGTAGGTGAACTTTTTTTCATTTGGAAGTCCGCTGTCTTTTAGAGGAGGGCGGTATGGCATTTCAAGCACATCGGGCATATGGCATGCCGCAGATGCATCAAGAATAAGAACCTCCATACCATTAGACACTTTTTCAAGCACAGTAGTTATCAGATAACCGGCATTAAGTGCAACTGCCTCTCCGGGCTCAAGATAGACATCAACATCATACTTTTCTCTGACATATAATATCAAATTCTTTAGTGCATCTATATCATAGTCCGGGCGTGTGATATGGTGTCCTCCACCAAAATTTATCCATTTAGCGTTATAAAAATATTCGCCAAACTGCTCTTCTACTGCTTTGAATGTACTTACTAACGCATCGGAGTTTTGCTCACATAATGTGTGAAAATGAAATCCCTCCACGCCATCAAGCAAGTCCGCCCTGAAGTTCTGTTTAGTTACTCCAAGACGTGAGCCAAAGGCACATGGATCGTATATCTCATGGCCCTCTTGTGTAGAAAATTGAGGATTAAGTCTTATTCCGACACTTACGTTGCTACTTTGCCACACGCTTCTATATTTCTCTAACTGAGAAAATGAATTAAACACGATATGCCCGCACATTTTGCAAATCTCTGCAAAATCTTCCTCTTTAAAAGCAGGAGAATAGATATGTGTCTCCTTGCCAAAATGCTCATAACCAAGCTTAGCCTCATATAATCCGCTGGCGGTTGTGCCGGAGAGATATTTGCTCATAAGAGGATACAGCGAGTACATAGAAAATGCCTTTTGTGCTAACAGAACCTTACATCCCGTATCATTTTGCAGTTTTTCAAGTATTTCTAAATTTGCTATTAACTTTTTTTCATCTACTACATAGCATGGAGTTGATAATTCGTTAAATTTCATTGATTAATCCACCAATACAGGATTTTCATCTACAACCCAAGGCAAGCCATACTTGTTGAGGTCTTCCATATATGGATCTGGGTCAAACTCTTCAACATTGAACACGCCTGCCTTTTTCCAGATACCCTGAAGCACCAAAGATGCACCTATCATAGCAGGTACACCGGTAGTATAGGAAACAGCCTGTGAGCCTACCTCTTTGTAACATTCCTCATGGTCACAAACGTTGTATATATATAGAGATTTTTTCTTACCATCCTTAATACCGGTGAAGATACATCCTATATTTGTTTTGCCTTTTGTGCGAGGGCCCAATGATGCAGGATCTGGCAACAATGCCTTAAGGAACTGAATAGGTACTATTTCCTTACCCTCGAACATCATAGGCGATGTAGAAAGCATACCAACATTTTCCAGGCACTTCATATGAGTGAGATAACTCTGACCAAATGTCATAAAGAATCTGATTCTCTTTATCTCCGGATAGTTCTTTGCAAGTGATTCTATTTCCTCATGATGGAGCAGATACATATCCTTTTTGCCAACCTGCGCAAAATCAAACTCTCGTTTAATCTCCATTGGCTCTGTTTCTACCCAGTGGCCATCCTCCCAATATGAACCATTTGCAGATACTTCTCTCAGATTTATCTCCGGATTAAAGTTAGTTGCAAATGGATAGCCATGGTCTCCACCGTTACAGTCTAAGATATCTACATAGTGTATTTCATCAAAATAATGCTTTTTTGCATATGCAGTGAAAACGCTTGTAACACCTGGGTCAAAGCCTGTTCCAAGCAATGCCATGATGCCTGCTTTTTCAAATTTTTCTTTATAATCCCACTGCCATGAGTAATCAAAATACGCTGTAAAGCCTTTTTCTTTACATCTTTTTTCGTATATTTCACGCCATGTTGGGTCATCTGTGTCTTCAGGCTCGTAGTTGGCTGTGTCGATATAATCAACCTTAGTTTCAAGGCAAGCATCCATTATGGTAAGATCCTGATACGGAAGTGCAAGGTTGAGAACAGCCTGTGGCTTGTAGCTACTAATCAAATTTACAAGCTCTTCTTTGCTATCTGCATTCACCTTTGCTGTGGTGATAACAGTTTTTGTTTTATCTTGAAGCTTTGCTTTTACATCATCGCATTTCTCTTTTGTTCTGCTGGCGATGCATATCTCTGTGAAGATATCATCTCTCTGACAACATTTTGCTATTGCAACGGAGGCAACTCCTCCGCATCCTATTATTAATAATCTGCTCATATCTTTATATTTCCTTTCTCTTCAAGTTAAAGCTTGGATGTTCCCTTTTCTTCATCTATTAATAAATCCTCCACATATTTTGGAAGCATAAAAGCACCTGCGTGGAGGTTGGTGGTGTAATACCATGTTTTTATGCCACGGTCGTTCCATCTTTTTGCGTCTAGATTTTTGATTGGATGATACACCTTTGATGCAAATCCAAACAGCCAATATCCTGCAGCACACGTAGGAATATGCGCCTGATATACCCTGCTTATCGGAAATGACCTGAAAGCACGCTTGTGCATGGCACGGCAGGCTTCTTCGTCTTCATCATAAAACGGGCTTCCATGCTGATACACCATAATACCGTCATCTGTGAGAGCTTTGTAGCAACAACCATAAAATTCCTTTGTAAACAGTCCTGCTGTATGACCAAAAGGATCTGTAGCATCATTTATAATCAAGTCATATTCACCGTGCTTTGAGCGCAGAAATCTCAATCCATCCTGATAGTAAATATTAACTCGTTCATCGTTGAGGCCTTTAGCATTATCAGGGAAAAACTTTTTGCAAACCTCAACAAAAAGCTCGTCCGGCTCTACTACATCTATTACCTCTATCTCGTCATAATAAGACAGCTCTCTGGCAACTCCGCCATCGCCTCCGCCTATTACAAGCACCTTTCTAACATGAGGATGCACCGCCATGGGAACATGGACCACCATCTCATCATATGTAAACTCATCTTTCTCTGAAAAGATGACAGTGCCATCAGATGTCAAAAAACGTCCAAACTCAACAGATTCAAAAACGTCTATCTGCTGAAAATCGCTTTTTTCACTGAACAACTGTTTATCTACTCTGATAGACAGTTCAACATTGTTTGTATGAGGCTCTGAAAACCAAAACTCCATTTGCATCCTCCTAAAATTTTCATTTCAAAACATTAAGTCTTTCTACAGCAGAGTCTTCTGTGCCCTGCATGGAGCAGCCCTTTTCTTTTGCATACTTGATATAATCAATAACATCTGATGTAATTTTCTCGCCAGGCGATAAAATCGGTATTCCCGGTGGATAGCACATTACAAACTCACTGCAAATTCGACCGCAAGTATCTTCAAGTGGCAAAGATTCCTTATCAGCATAGAAAGCCTGCTGAGGTGTGGCTACAACTATAGGATTAATATATTCTTTACTAAACAGCTTTGCGTGGTCACGCTGATAGAGTCGTTTTATATCTGCAAGCGCACCCACAAGCCTTTCTATATCTTGTATTCTATCGCCGATAGAGATATATGCGAGAATATTTCCAATATCTCCAAACTCTATTTGAATATCATATTCGTCACGAAGGAAGTCGTAAACCTCTATTCCTGCAAGACCTATATCACGTGTGTATATCGAAAGCTTTGTAGTATCAAAATCATATACACTGGTTGAGTTTATAAGTTCTTTGCCATAGGCGTAATAGCCACCTATATCGTTTATCTCATCTCTGGCATATTCCGCCATCTTAATAACCTTTTTGAAAGATTCGTCACCACGAAGTGCAAGATTTCTCCTTGAAATATCTAAGCTAGACATCAAGAGATAAGAAGCACTGGTGGTTTGGGTAAGGTTAATAATTTGTCTAACATAGTCTGCATTAACGCCTTTATTTGTAAGCAAAATAGAGCTTTGGGTTAGGCTTCCGCCCGATTTGTGCATCGAAACGGCAGACATATCCGCTCCTGCCTCCATAGCTGTGAGTGGCAGACTGTCTTCAAAATAGAAGTGTGTTCCATGTGCCTCATCCACAAGAACCATCATATTATTTTCATGAGCGAGTTTTACGATAGAACGCAAATCAGAGCAAATTCCATAATAGGTTGGGTTATTTACAAACACAGCTACTGCATCGGGATTTTCTTTAATAGCCTTTTCCAGTTGGGTAATCTCCATGCCAAGAGCAATACCAAGATGAGTGTTTACCTCCGGATTTACATAAACAGGGATAGCTCCGCAAAGAACCAGGGCATTTATTACACTTTTATGCACATTTCTTGGCAAAATTATCTTATCATTAGCCTTGCACACAGAAAGCACCATGCTCTGAACGGATGATGTGGTGCCACCCACCATAAAGAAAGAGTTTTCTGCACCAAATGCATCTGCTGCAAGCTGTTCTGCCTCCAGTATTACAGAAACAGGATGACAAAGATTATCAAGAGGCTTCATAGAGTTTACATCTAGCCCAACACATCTTTCTCCCAAAAGCTGTGCAAGCTCAGGATTGCCTCTGCCTCGCTTGTGTCCCGGCACATCAAAAGGCACTACACGTTTTTTTCTAAATCTTTCAAGTGCATCGTAAAGAGGTGCCTTTTGCTGATTGTATTTGTACATAGGAAAATCCCCCAATAAAAAAGCAGATGATACAAATATGCATCACCTGCTAATCATTTTTGACAAAATAAGGAATTATAATCTTACCGATACCGTTCCCATATTCAAATCCGATTTCCGTTTCAGAGTCTATATAGCAAATATACTGTTACTACTCTTATTGACCGTTTCACAAGTGAGTGCTTATTTGCACACTGATTATAAAGTAATCATCTTATAAAATTTGAGACTTAACTCAATCAATAATGCGATACAAATTATCGCCTGCGGCAGCTGACCCGCCTGTCCGTATGGGCTTAACCCTGTGATAAAAAACACACAAGGGTGGTCATATATTTGCATGAAAACAGAAATCATCCATGTTCACGCTTTGTGCTTTAAAGTATAACCCAAATTGCGAATTTTGTCAATGCTTAGAGGTTAATTTAAGACTATAAAAAATTACCCGATGACAAGCCATAAGCCTGACATCAGGTAACTCAAATCAAGTGTAAAATGTGTTATCTAAACCACACCTTAGTGCAGAAAAGTATAAAAAGAAAACCTGCAAGTGCAAAAACCGCACCAATAAGCAGAACGGCCGCTAAAGCATTTAGAACGAGCATACGTGTTTCTTTCTTTGTAAGCTTCAAATCTTCCGGAGCGCCTTGCTGTTGTTCTGCCATCTGCTTTTCTATATCACGTCTGTATTTCTTTTTATAGATACCACCAAACCAACGATTGTAGCCGTTGTTCCAAGGCATACCCTCTATATCCATATTGGCTATAACACGGCCATCATCGTCGTCATATTTTTTTCTTTCACGTGCCATAAAATACCTCATTAATACAATTCGCACAAAACTTGAAAATACAATTTTTGTGCGAATCTAATTGATTAATTATTTATCATTATATAAGTGGCAAACAACGTGATGTCCATTGCCAAGATCTTTCATCTCTGGCTTAACCTCGTCACACAAGCCTTTCTTGCAATACTGGCAACGTGTGTGGAACTTACATCCCTTTGGAGGATTTGCAGGAGATGGTATGCTACCCTCAAGGATAACTCTGTTCATCTTAACAGTTGGGTCCGGAATAGGAATAGCACTGAAAAGTGCCTTAGTATATGGGTGAAGAGGTTCTGCAAAGATATCCTCTTTCTTACCATACTCTACCAAATCGCCAAGATACATAACGCCAATCGTATCAGAAATATGCTCAACAACTGACAAGTCATGAGAAATAAACAGATATGTGAGGTTGTATTGCTCTTGAAGATCCTTCAAGAGGTTTATTATCTGTGCCTGAATAGAAACGTCAAGTGCTGATACAGGCTCGTCACATACTACAAACTCAGGATTAAGTGCCAAAGCTCTTGCGATACAAATTCTCTGACGCTGACCGCCTGAGAATTCATGAGGATATCTATCCTTGTGATATGGTTGCAAGCCACAGTTACGCATGATCTGGTCGATATAATCGTTATATTCGTTTGAAGGAACTATATTGTGCTCACGCACAGCTTCACCAATGATTTCGTGAATAGGAAGTCTTGGTGACAAGCTGGAATATGGATCCTGGAATATTATCTGCATCTTTGTGCGAAGCTTCTTAAGCTCTTTTTTGCTGAGGTCGTGTACTTCCTGACCGTTAAAAAGAACCTGTCCGCCTGTTTTTTCGAGAAGTCTGAGTATGGTTCTGCCTGCGGTACTCTTACCACAGCCGGACTCACCAACAAGACCCATTGTAGTACCACGCTCAATGTTGAATGTAATTCCATCAACAGCACGAACATGACCTACTGTGCTTTGGAGAAGACCGCCCTTTATAGGGAAGTACTTCTTAAGCTTGTTTACCTCTAATATATATTTATCATCATGGACAATTGGGGTAAAATTATTCTCAATTTCTAATTTTGCCATTATTTATCCCCTCCATCACAATATCTATAGCAGCTGACAAAGTGAGTGTCTGAAACCTTGATCATATCAGGATAAGGGCCTGAGCATTTTTCTACACACATCTCACAGCGATCCTTAAAGTAGCAATAATCCGGCATATTAACTGGATTAGGCACTTTACCTGGAATACTATATAGTCTGTCAACCTTTTTGTTTACAACCGGTTTACTTGCGAGAAGACCAATTGTGTAAGGGTGCAAAGGATTAGCAAAAATCTCTGCTGCTGTTCCTTTTTCTACAACCTTACCTGCATACATTACAACAACATAATCTGCCATTTCTGCAATAACACCAAGGTCATGAGTAATAAGCATAATACTGCTGTTAATTTTTTCTTTAAGACCTCTGAGAAGGTCAAGAATTTGTGCCTGAATAGTAACATCTAGAGCTGTGGTAGGCTCGTCAGCAATGATAAGTGATGGGTCACAGCAAAGTGCCATAGCTATCATAACTCTCTGACGCATACCACCTGAAAGCTCGTGAGGATACATATTGTAAACACCCTCACTATTTGCTATACCAACAAGCTCAAGCATCTCTATTGTACGAGCTTTAACCTGCTCTGCTGTCATATGAGGATTGTGAAGCTCTAAAACTTCGTTAAGCTGCATACCAATACGGAATACAGGGTTAAGACTTGTCATTGGCTCTTGGAAAATCATTGAGATTTCCTTACCTCTGATTTCTTGCATAACGCTTGTGGTAGCCTTTGCAATATCAATGCATCTTTGCTCGCCGTCGAAGCGGATAGAACCGCTTACGATCTGACCCTGTGGGCGCTGAACAAGCTGCATAATTGAAAGACTGGTTACAGATTTGCCACAGCCTGACTCACCTACAACACCAACTGTCTTGCCCTTTGGCACTTCAAATGAAACACCATTTACAGACTTAACAGTACCGATATCAGTAAAGAAGAATGTGTGCAAATCATCTATTTCAAGAATGTTGTTGCTATCTTTCATACAAGTTTCGTACTCAGATGGATCAACTCTTTTTCTGTTTTTCTTTTTCTCCATAGCGGAGGTGATTTTTCTGTTTTCTCTGGAAATTCTGCGGGATTCTTTAGCAGATATATATCCGTCATTCTTAGCCATAGCATTTCACCTACCTTTTCATCTTAGGGTCGAATGCATCACGCAAGCCATCGCCCACAAAGTTGAAGCCTAAAACTGTCAACAGAATGAGGAAACCGGCAGGAATCCATTCGTACCAATAGTGTGTCATAACAAAGCTGTCGTTTACAGCGTTGATTATATTACCCCATGAAGCATATGGGAACTTAACGCCAAGTCCCAAGAAGCTAAGGGTTGCTTCTGTCAATATAATACTACCCAAGTCCATAGTTGCGATAACGATAAGCTGAGGAATTACGTTAGGGATAAGGTGTCTGAAGATTCTACGTCTTACAGCAATACCTGTAGCCTCTGTAGCGATCATAAACTCCTGCTCTCTGAGTGAGAGGATCTGACCTCTTACCATTCTTGCGATACCAGGCCATGAAAGAATACCAAGCACCAGCATCAGATAGAATATACGGAACTGAGCATCTACATTGTTTGTATCCATGATTGAGCCTAAGATGATGTAGATAGGCATTGCAGGGATACAAATAGCGATATCAACTAAACGCATGATGAGGTTATCTACCCAGCCACCGAAATAACCGGCCATACCACCAAGAATAATACCGATAAACAACTCAATGATAACAACAATAAAGCCGATAAACAGGGAGATACGACCACCATACATAAGTCTTGTTAGGTTGTCCATACCATCCTTATCAGTGCCAAGCCAGTGCTGTTTGCTTGGTGCTGCGTGTCTGTCGAGCAACTCTTTCTTTGTAAGAGTTGAAATAGTGTATGCCTTATCTTTGTTTTTAAGTGTATATTCTTTGCCTTTATATTCGAAGGATTTTTCTCTTGCTGTAATAGCCTTAAGAATAGCTGTTCTCATTTCGATAGGGAGAGCCTCTCCTGATTCGGAGTTCATGCTATACTCTGAAATACAAGCAAACTCGCTCTCGCCTTTATAGAGAACGTCAAAGCCCTCGTTCTCCTCAAGTCTATAAGAGTCGCCGTTATAGTCGAGTTCTTTTTTATCTTCTGCCAAAGCAGCTTCCAAAGCATTTACAAATTCATAGCTAACTGCTTCATTCTCATCAATGAGAGAAATTATTTTGTTAGTTGCAACGCCCACTTTTTCAGTGGAGCAAAGTGTGTAGTTATTTTTCTTAGTTGAAATTACTGAATATACATTGCCATCAACCTCAATGCTATCTTCGTTAGTTTCAATAGCTGTGAGCAAGGTTGACTGGAGTTTGTCTGATGACTGAAGCTCAGCACCAAACTCACTTTCGTTCACTGTGCCATCATCATTGAGAGTTACAGAACCTAAAGAGGTAGCTCTGCTGATTGTGTAAAAGCCTTCGCTCTGCTCTGTGATAGTATAGAGGAAAGAACCTTTCTTATCAGTAGCAAAGTTGTCACCCATAGAGAGAGATTTAAGGAAAGATGGCTCAACCAAAGAGCTTTCAAGAGTAACACCATCTGCATAATAGAAACTATAAGAGGTGCTGAGAGATGCAGATGCAAAATCCTTAGAAATATCGCTCTTTTCATAGAAGGTCTGATTTTCTTTATAAGGGCTGATAAGTCCGCCTACAAATGAGAAAATCATCATAGCCACGAGTATAATTGTACCTACTATAGCAAGTCTATTACGTATAAAACGCTTTATAACGAGCATTCCCGGTGAGAGAATCTTAACTCTTTGATCCTCGTTCATCTCATTTTCATTTGTTGTGAGATTAGATGTGCTCTTAAGAGAAGCGTTCTCATTATCGTCATTTTTCATTATTTTATCTTTATCTGCCATAATTATTCGCTCCTCCTTTATTAGTGTACTCTAACACGTGGGTCTACCACAGCATAAAGTATATCAGAAAGCAATGTGCCTAAGAGTGTGAGCATTGCAAGGAACAACATATAGAACATTGTAAATGGAATGTCGCCTTCTACCATTGCCTGATATGAAACATAACCTATACCTGGGATACCGAAGAGTGTCTCTGTGATCATAGCACCGGAGAAAAGTCCTGGAAGCATACCACCAACGAGTGTGATAATAGGAATAAGTGTATTTCTGAATGCGTGCTTGTTAATAACAACCTTTTCTGACAAGCCCTTGGCTCTTGCTGTTCTGATATAGTCAGAATTGAGAACCTCTAGCATATTTGTACGTGTATATCTCATGAGAGAACCAATACTTACTATTGTAAGTGTGATTACAGGCAAAATGTAGTGATGTGCCATGTCAAGAACTTTCATAAATGGTGTCATGGTTTCGTGATATTTGCTAACAACACCAAAGAGGTCGAACCAACCAAGCTTAACGCAGAAGATAAGCTTAAGCACTGTTGCAAAGAAGAATGATGGAAGTGAAATACCCATCAAAGCAAATGTAGTGATAGTGTAGTCGGTACGGCTATACTGCTTTCTTGCAGCCAATATACCCAGCGGGATAGCTATAGCCATCTCAAGTACAAAGCAAATAATATTTAATACAAATGAATACCAAATAACACTACCAAACTTTTCGGTAACAGGGATAGTGTATTTCCAGCTTTCACCGAAGTCACCGGTAACTGCCTTTGCAATCCAGCTTCCATAACCCTGAAGCAGACCCTTATCAAGGCCGTAAACAGCATTTAGCTGAGCTATCCATTCACTCACAGACTTACCGGCACCACTCTGAGCCTTCTTCTGAGCCAGTGCTGTAACAAAGTCCATAGGCATACATCTCATAAGTGCATATATTATAAACGATACAAAGAAAAGAATCATAACTGCCATTAGCAATCTTTTCAAAATAAACTTTTTCAAAATAAAACCTCCTATTTTATTTTTCCTACACCTAAACATCCAAATAATATGGATAAGTCGTTGAGTACTGAGCAAAAAACATTCAGGAAGGAAATGAATTTTTGCTCAGTATTCAGCTGTTCCTCCCTTTGTAACAAGTTAGGGGCTCACCGAAATAAGGTGAGCCCAAACTTAGTTACAAAAGTCGTAAGGACTTTTTATTATTTCATTTCCATATTATGAATTTCTGCCATCCAGCCATAGAAAGGAGTGATATCCGGAGTAACTGTAGCTGTGTTAATTCTTTCAGAACTAAAGATGATGCAGTTTTGTCTCTGATATACAGGGATTTCTACAGCCCAATCAAGGATGATGTCAAGACACTGCTTGTAAACAGCCTTTCTGTAAGACTGGTCTTCGCTCTGTCTTGCCTCGAGGATGAGGGAGTCAAGCTCGTTATCTCTGATTGAATAGTAGTTAGAACCTGCGCCAGGGCCAGCATTTGAGCTGTGGTAAACCTGATACATATCTGGGTCGATTGTAGCGCCCCATGCCATTGTCCAGATCTCCTGTTCACCGGTGTTCATAAGCTCTGAAAGTGTAGCGAACTCGATATCATCTACGATGAAGTCGATGCCGATCTCTTTGAAGAGCTTGCTTGTCTCTGTGAGAACGAGGAAGTTTGGATGGTCTCCGCCACCGCCGGAACCGATAGATGCCTTGTATGTCATTGATGCGCCTTCTGGAGCTGCTGTGAACTTACCGGAAGCATCATCAAATGTGTAACCAGCTGCCTTGAGGAAGCCGATAGCTGCATCTTTAGCTGCTGCATACTTGTCTTCGTTAGACATATCTGCTGTGTAGATATCGTTACCGTCTACATCCTTAGCATATGCTACCTCATAGCCTGCATCAGACTTCTGTGGAGCTGCCCAAGATGTGTTTGACATTGGATAGTTGATGATCTCTGCTGTGTTGCCATAGTAGCTGTCGATAGCAACTTCACGATATACAGAAAGAACAGTTGCAAATGCTCTTCTGAGGTTCTTAGAAGCGTCAGAGTTAGGCTCCTTACCAACCTTTACCTTATCAGCATTGATACCAATGTAACCATAACCGAGGTTATCAACAAGGCTTGTTGTGATAACGTCACCATTGAGGTCACCGTTGCCGTTGATCTCGCCGATCTGCTTTGAACTCTCAAGGCTCAAAGAAGGATCTGTGAGGTCGATTGTACCTGTCTGTACGCCAGGAATCTTATCAGCGTCTTCAACTTCCTTGAACTGTACGTTCTTGATCTTTGGAGCGCCGTCGAAATATGTTTCGTTTGCCTCGAAGTAAACGATCTTGTTTTCGTATTTAACAAACTTGTAAGGACCAGCACCCATTGGCTTTGTTGTCATAGACTCAACGTGTGAAAGGTCACCCTTATCAAATCCGAATTTATTGTTTTCATAGTCATACTTTGACTCTTCGCCATAGTAGTGCATTGGAGAAACAGTGTTACCGATTTGATAGATGTCAGATGCACCATAACCATTTGTTGTAACTCTGATTTCTGTCTGGCTGAGCTTCTCAATACCAGCGATATTGCCTACTGGATCGCCGCCCAACTCTGCAAGCTTAGCGTTTGTAAGGAACTCAACGATCTTTGGATTGAGATCTGCACTAAGGTCTGCGCCATAAGCTGCGCCAAGTTTTTCAAAGTCAAGGCCATACTCTTCTATGATAGCGTCTACGAGCTCTTCATCAGAAAGTGAAGAATAATCTTTGCCTTCTGTGCCGTAAGCTGCCTCGTAGAGAGCTCTCTGTGACTCCATGCCATAGCTCTCATAAGCGCTTGCAGCCCAATCCCACTCTGCTTTGAGGAGAGCTGAATTGTAATCAGCGATTATTGCTTTAACATCGTCATTGCTCTCGATAGCAGTCTTAATTTCGTCATCAGAAATTTCAACTGTATCTGCAAGTGAGTTATTGTAGAGATAGTTCTTGTAACCTACAAGATCAAGTGAGTTTAATGTGCTGTTACCTGTGTAAGCAGGGTCGAGCAATACATAGTAAGAGAAGATAACGTCGTCAGCATCGAGAACATGACCATCGCTAAACTTGATGTCATCTCTGATCTTGATGTTGTAAACTGTCTTATCGTCGCCTTTTTCTACAGAAACATTTGCAATGCCTTTGTAGGTATATTTTGTACCATTGTACTCTCTCTCTTCGCCTTCGATACCATTATAGATGATACCACCGGCACGGTCGGTTGTGAGCAATCCAACCTGTGTCATAGAAGCAACATCCATATCATAACCGGACTCGCTGAAGAATGGGCTGAATTTCTCGTTAAATTGGTTGTAACCAACTACAAGCGGAGTGCTTGAGCTAGAACCATTTGATGTGCCTGATGCCTTGCTGTCAGTGTCTTTATCACCGCAAGCAGCGAGAACAGAAGCGCACATCATCACTGAAAGGATAAGTGCTATTACCTTTTTCATTGATTTACCTCCAAAATTAATTTTGAATAATTCCATTCGATTATTCTGCCTAACATTTTATCGCTTTATTGCAAAAAAGTCAATCTAAATCTCTTTTCGGTCGCCAATTTTGGCGATTTGCATTTTTTTTTGTAGTAAATAATATAAAGATTATTTATTTTGACATACAACATAACCAAAAAACTATTTAACATTCTGTCAAAAGTGACAAAATGTAATCTTTTTATTTTGACATTTTTTTCCTTTATAAAATATAGTTTCTAAACCAATAATCCAGCTGTATTATAAACGCTAACACCTGCGGTGCTCTCATAAGCTGACCATACCATGGTGACGATATTGCATCAGGATGCTCTATCAGCTGTTTTACTCCGTCAAAGTCAATATATTCTTCTATCGGCGAGCCGTTTTTAAAGATTGATATAACACGCTCGCTCACTATTTTCATATATATAGGATTGTGTGTCTTAGGATATGGGCTTTTCTTGCGCCACACGATATCATATGGCAACATATCGCTCACCGCTGTGCGCACTATGCCTTTTTCTCTACCATTGAGAGCTTTAAAACCCCATGGCATATTGAAAGAATAATCAACCAGCCTTTTATCGCAAAATGGCACTCTCACTTCAAAACCGCTATACATAGACATCCTATCCTTGCGCTCAAGAAGATTTTGCATAAAACCATAAAAGTTGAGCGAATACATTTGTCTCATTCTTTTTTCGAGTGGTGAATCTGTGGGTAGATAGTCTGTAGCGTTCACCACATCAAGGTATCTTTGATGCACATATTCTTCGCCCTGTGGCAAAAATCCCTTTTTCAATATACTTCGCCTGATATCCAGACTTCTCGACCACGGAAAACACTCTTCAAATAATATTTCCTTATTGTGATACCATGGGTACCCTCCAAAAAGCTCATCAGCACATTCTCCTGAAAGTGCCACTGTATGCTTTTTCTTCATAGCACGACAAAACAGCAACATAGAAGAATCCACATCTGCCATCATAGGCAAATCACGAGCTATTGTAGCATCTATCACAGCATCTGCCAGCTCTTCATTATCAAGCACCACCTCGGTGTGGTTTGTGTCTGCAAATTCTGCCATAAGCGAAATATATTCTTCATCAGAATTGGGCTGAAATAGGCTTTTTGTAAAATATTTCTTATTATCGGTATAATTTACAGAGTAAGACGACAGCCTGCCAAGTCCTTTTTCCTTATAATAATCAGAGGCTGTCTTTGTGATAATACTGCTATCCAGCCCACCGGACAAAAATGTACACAACGGCACATCAGATACTAGCTGTCTCTCTATGGCATCCTTTATCAAAAAACGTGTTTTTTCGATTGTCTGTGAGAGATTATCCTCATGTTCGTGAGCTTTTAGCGAAAAATATCTTATACACCTGAGATTACCATTTATATAGAAGGCACACTCTCCGGGCAAAAGCTCCTTGATACCCTTAAACACACCATTAGAGCAGGTTCTACCCGGTGACATAAAGAAAAGCTCACATAACCCCTCATCATCTATGTGTGGTGTGTATATCTCATTTGCAAGTATGGTCTTTATTTCACTTGCAAATAGCAAATCCTTGCCATCGTGATAATAAAACAGTGGCTTAACACCCACGTGATCACGTGCAATAAATAGGCGCTTACTATTATGCTCATATATGGCAAATGCAAATATACCATTTAGCTTATCTACACACTTTTCTTTATAACATATGTAAGTATAGAGTAGCACCTCTGTGTCTGAGTGACCTTTAAAAACTATACCGAGCTTTTTAAGCTCATCTCTTATGTCTTCGGTGTTGTACAGCTCGCCGTTATATACTATTGTATAGGTTTCATCTCCATAGCTTATTGTCATAGGCTGTTTTCCGCCATCCGGATCTATTACGGTGAGTCTGCGGTGTATTAAGCACACATTATTTTGCAGATACACCCCGTTCTCATCAGGTCCTCGTCTTTTCAACGTTTCGCTCATTTTTTCTATTATGCCTGTTTTTTGTGACAAATCTTTGTTTGAACTGAGCCATCCTGCTATACCACACATATATCATATTCTCCTTTGCCCGTTATTTTTTCCGCCAAGCGACACTAAGAATATCACCACCATCAATATGAGCGATACCCCTGCAAGTAAATTTGAAGCAGATGTAAATTTGGTTTCATTTCCAAACACAACAGCCACCTGCATATCATTTGGCAAGAATTTAAATAAAATATATGTGAAAAATGCGCTTAATATTCCTGATACAAATCTGCATAACACAAACTTAACCTTATTTAACTCCAAATCACTCAAAGAAGCAAAAATTTGAAAATGAACACACAATCCACCAAAACCAACTGCAAAAGAGGCAAGAATTGCGCTACCACCCAGCTTAGAGCAAGATATGCATCCATTTGTAACCTCAAGAATTACAGAGATAGCCATCTTAACCTTATCCAAATCCATATGCAACGCACCCTCAATGTAGCCTAACCACTCACCATCAAGCAACGCAAGAACGCTTCCAAACAATATTACAAGAAAACACATTATGGTCATACCCTGTGAAGCATCACTCACAGCATACACAATCGAATCAGCAAATGATTCGGTCTTTTTCACCTTAGTGCTAACTGAAGGCGTATATTTTGAACGTAAAGATAAAGCAATACCCAAAATGAACGATGCCACCAGCTGTGACACAAATATAACTACACCCACCATCTGGTTGCAAAAAAGTATATTCCCGACCATGCCCATCACAAATGCAGGGCCTGCTCCCACGCAAAAATAGGACATCCTCTCTGCCTGCTCACGTGTAATATCGCCTCTGGCATACATTGTGCGTATCATTCTGGCACCCACAGGATAACCACCAATAAAGCTCAATATAATGCAAATAGCACAACACTCCGGTAGCTTAAATAATACCCTAACAGGTGCCTTGAGCAGTCGTGACAATCTATCCCCTACCCCCGAATACACCGCAAACTGCGATAGCACCATAAACGGAAATAATGATGGTATCAGCACTCTTCCGCAATTAATAACTGCCTCATATGCTCCATCATAGCTCCTTTGAGGATACACTATAATTCCATATCCAAACAAAAAGCAAAACAGAAATCCAGCTATAAGTCCAAGTAAATTTCCTTTTCTTACCTTGTACATTTTTCATCACCTTATAAATAGTATGAAAAATAAATGCTGTCCATTCATAATAAAAAAAGCAGAACCATGTTTCAGGTTCTGCCTAGGTTAAGCAATCAAGCTTTTTATTCGTCCTTACCCTTTCTCTCCAGCTTTTTCATACTGCCATCCGGAGATTTAATATAAGTGTTGCTGAGGGTGCTTTCAAGTGAGCCACGCATAGCATCTATATACTCTCGACGAAGAAGCGCTTGCTCTTCCTTTTCTGCATCTGTAAGCCCTTCTGCTTTTGCCTTTCTTGCAAGCTCGTTTATTCTTGTTATTTTTGATTGATCCATATTATCTTTTATCCTTCCTATATTTTTATCTTAATTTATGAAAAAGCACACCAACAGGGAACCGCTTTATAAGCAAAGCGATTCGCCTTTGGCATAGCACTACATCTTCCATATTCACTTGTGCATCATTATTCAAATCAGAAACGCAGAAATCTTCTCTCCATGTTTCGTATTTGAACTGTATCAACCCTGCCACCTTTCTCTGCATTATCACCACATCCAAAAGATTCACCACTCCATCGGCATTGAGATCGCCATAGTATCTGTAGCTATTTTCAAATGTCTCGTGATAGAACTTATTCTGGGATAATATATGCCTTTGCTCCTCTGCCGATGCCTGCAAACCGGACATCAGCAGAAAAGCAACTGAGATTATTATAGCAAGTACCAATACAGCAACTTTTTTTATCCTGTATAACATATCAATTGCCGCACGATAAAAAATATTTAATAATACCGTGTTCCTTCCTTATTAACTAAAGCTTCCTATCCTGCATTACCCTTCGGAGTGAACCAAGCTTTGTGAATATTCTATCAACTCATCACAGCTGAGAGACTCAGAGCTAAGCGAGAATGAATATCCGTAGCAGGTCCACAGCACCACGTTGCTTCTTCCCTCACAGCAGAGATATTCTATTCCGTCTTTTACAACCTTTGTATAATTGATAGTGTTGTCACTAAAGTCATACTCGCTTACAGATATAACTCTTTGGGCAAAGGAGATTGTGTCTGATCCCAAATCAAAGTCCATCATAACCACATATTCATTAGAATAAAAATATGTACGATTGTAACTATCTAATGCTTTAGGTACAAATGTATTTTGAATAGTTTCATAGTACGATTCAGCACTACCTCCATCAGGTGGAGCACATTCTAAATCAGATTCCACTACCATATCAAAATCAACTTGAGTATCACAGTCGTCATTTTCATAGATATCTCCCTCAGATGAAGACATCGCAGAATCAGTTTCTTGGTCTGATGAGCCGGTTTGAGGTTGTTTATCAGACATATCAGGATTTATACCGATACCTCCATTATGCAGTGAATCCTCAATATCGTTTATATCGCCATACTCTACCTCTGTATCTATGATATCGGTATCTAACACTGGTGCAACAACTATCCTTGGGCTAAATGGAGTTAGCTCAAACTTCCAGCCAAGGGTTGCGCTTCCTGTGCCGAGAGCCGTAATCATAGAAATCATAATTGCTGACGTGAGCACGATGCAAGCCACCAAAAATCTTCTGCCAAAGTCTTTATTAAATCTTATTATCTTCTTATTATCTTCCCTATGCTCATTTGAAAATGCAATGCTACGAATTCTCTCTTCAAGTTCGTCTGAGGGCATTGCAGAGGTAACATCTATCCTATCCCAGCTCTGTTCAAACGACTGGGTGAATAAATTTTTTAATTCTGAGTTTTTATTCATAATCTGCAATCCCCCTTTTTCTCAAATTTTCCATCAAAATCTTTTTCCCACGCTTTAATCTTTTTTGCATTGTTTGATAGTTAGAATCAAGTGCCTGAGCAATCTCTGTGATATCAAAGCCGTTTATATATTTCAGCATAAGAGCATCTCGATAGATGCTCGGAAGCTCATTAATAGCTGAGATAACACTCTGCTTTATCATATCCCCCTCCACCTGCTTTTCCACATTGTCTTTCGAGGACATCTGCATTATATAGCTATCATCATCTATAAACATCGTTTTCTTCTTTTTGTTAAGAATATTTATAGAATTATTTTTCACCATAACAGAGAGCAATGCTCGGGTCTGCACACTGTCAGGCTCTCCCACAAGATGCATATTTTTCATTATTTTCTCAAATGTTATCTGCAGGGCATCTTCAGCATCATATTTATCATGCAAATAATAATATGCTATCGCAAACAGCTTGCCCTTATACATTTGATACAGCATAACGAGCTTTTCAGAATCAGAATATAATGTGCTATTAGTAGTCTGCAAAAAGCTCACTTCCTTGCTGTCTTTATAATATAAACAATTCTAAGTTGATTTTTCGGACAATTTATTAAAATTAAATATAAAATTTATTTAAAGCTATCTATCAACTGTGCCAAATACCTTTGTATTATAACAACATCCATCATATTCACCTCAGAATCATGATTAACATCACTCTGACGTAATGATTTTGGTCCATAATTCTCATAAGTCGTGAGCTGAGCCATTATTTTTTGCAAAGCAGTTACATCTTCCATATTAATTTTGTTGTCACAATTTACATCACCAAACAAAAGGTCTGTGTCCTTATCATCTGAATCGGTATTATCAGGTTTAGGATCAGTGCTTGTGTCAGAATCGTCCATTATCAGGATATCATCAGAGTCATCTGAATCCTCCGGTCCGTCTATAATAATTACATCATCAGATGTATCTGTGTCTGTGCTTAGATCATCAGTTTTCCATATTGCATAAAGAGTAACGTCACTGTCAAGCTCCAACTCATCACCCGGATTATATGTTGGCAACACGTCTTCTGAATTTTTACTCCAACCTAAGAAGATACATCCGGGATAAATCGGAGAAACAGCCGAAATTGTTACCTTTCCGTTTTCGTCACTTTGTTGAGACGTTATCTCGCCCGATGCACCATTAAGGTCATAGCTTAGGGTGTAGAAAGATGGTTCATCTGTCGAGATATCTTCTGTATCTGTTTCGATACCTGTTTCGGTATCAGATTCTGTGTCTTGGCCTGAATCGGGTTCTATTTTCTCCCAAATAGCATACAGGCTCACATTACTTTTACTCACTACCTTTTTGCCCTCAGCCACGTTTGTGCCTGTGCCATCTGCTTTTGTGTTCCATGTCACAAAGGAATATCCATCTCTTACAAATGAATTGTTGAGAGTAGTTATGGTATCTCCATCTTCTCCACTTGTGTATGGCTTAAAAGGACCATCTGTTATCATCGACTCACCGTCTGCTGTAAGTCCGCCATTGCCATAATAGTTAAAATATATCTTATTGTCTGAATCCGTGTCAGAGTCAGTAGTATCTTCAGGCACATCCACAGCCAAGGCCTTTATACGGAAGTTTACTCCCTGCTTTTCGCTAACATCTACCCATGTTTTGCCATCCCTGCTAAAGTAGCTCTCGCCTGCATTTGCTTTGTTATAAAACTTTATCCAACTCATATCATCTGTGATATCGCAAAGGAAAGACACCTTAACATTTTCACCTTTTGTAAGGCTGATAACCACAGAGAATTTTTCGCCATTAGCAATATTTACAGCCTTATTCAGATTTATTGTGCGATAGCCACAATATACAGTTTTTCCGGTTTCTGTATGTACTAAATTTCCCTCTGTTGGAGATTGTGCATTTTCGGGCAGACCGGTATAAACATCAATTTTATAGTTTACATTTGCCTGACGCGTGAAGAACGAAACTGCTTTGAGCTGTTGATCTCCCCTGGCTGTGTAAACATTAGACATAGATGCCTTACCATAGATACCACTACTTGATGCATCTTCTGCATAATCTGTAAATGCGGTTGTGCCGTCATACTGATAGTTGTATTTATAATCATCCTTGTCAGAATAGATAAAAAAACAAGCATCTTCGTTGATTAGGCATTTATCTTCATAAGATATCCATATATATCCATCATTGCCATAATCTGTTCCATAGCTGTTTTTTACAAGCCATGCACCTTTTTCTGTAGGGCGACATCTTGAGCGGAAGTTCTCTACAGGGTAGTTGTCATCCCAACCAACAACTGTAACCTCATGGTTTGCCACTGCCGTACCATTGTAATAATAAGCACCTGTTTCACTGTTAATATAGGAATTGCTTGAATAGTATGCCAATACGCCTGCACCATAGTCCATAATATTCTTCTTTATATATGGAGCATCTTTCATAGAAATCCAGCGAGCCTCGGTCATAAGGGCTTCATTTACGGAATAAGCCTTTGAATTTTCAAACAAATTAGATTCAGAAAACATATTTGAATATGCGAACTCAGGATTTTTCTTTTCGTCTACAACGCCTGTCCATCTGGCAAGTGCCATAGATGTCATATAATGCATACCACCGGTTCTATATGGTCCATATGCTGTCTCTGAATAGTCTCCATCAAGCATACCAAACTGGTCGTAGGCGTGTGAATAAGAATAGTTAACCATATGTAGCTCAGATAAATCAATATTATCCAGGGTATAGCCTTTATCTGCAATTAAGCTTGATTCAGAAACAGCTACAGCACTATATGCCCAACAAGCCGAAGAACTTCCCTGATTAAGCACAGGAGTAATCCTGTTGAGGTCACGTGAATCATAGCTATCCGGAAGACTATCGCCTCTCACACCTAATTTGCCACCATCTGATATTGTCTCTGCGGTGTAATCCACATTGATATATCCTGTTGTAGGGTTAAGTGTCATTTCAGGACTATGTACTGTGCCCATGCTAAGCTCGTCCGATTCTGCACTATCTAGCGCACTTACATAAAAGCTATTGCAAATGCAACATAGTAACATAGAAAAAATCAAAGTAATAGACACATACTTTTTAAATAATTTCATAGCTATTCACTCCAAATATCATAATTTAATTTATAACAAATCCATAATAATGATATCACATATAGACAAATCAAGTCAATGCTTTTGCACAAGAAAAGAGCAATGGCACAATATGCCACTGCTCCCTTAATTCGGACTATTTAGTTATTCAGAATGTAACAAGCTTTGCTACGCATTTTTGCATAAGTGTTACGTCAGACATTGTGAGTTTGCCGTCGCCATCCACATCAGCAGATTCAAACTGCTCATCTGTAAACTCAAACAGGTTAGCAAGATTTTTCTGCACCAGCACTACATCTGTGAGAGAAACATTTTCATCAGCATCAATGTCACCTAGAGAAGTAATTATGGTTTCGATAGTATTGCCTATTTCATCAAGCTTATCACCTAAATCTTCAAGACCTGTCATGATTTTCTGATATTTTTCCGGCAATACATCATATAGCATAACAACTATCGTTCTTACAATATCTTCTATTTTTGAGTCTTTTAATGACATGAGCTGTGCCATTATTCCCTCTATATCGCCATTATATTCCACGCCAACGAGATCAAGAACATCCTTCACAAGTTCGAACATACCGGAATAATCGCCATTCTCTATTTTTTCTGCAAATGTGTAATCGCCATTACAAAGTGCAACTAAAGCATCATAATACTTAGCAACAAATTCAAGCACCTTGCCATCTTCGCCTATGTATTCTTCTGTAAGCTCGTCTAAATCGCTCTTATTGATAGCATCAAACAATGCTTCAAGATTAACATTCTCGTTTGCAATAATATCTTCTATCCAGCTATAGTCACCACTTAGCAATCCGGTGATATAGGAGAAATCTTCGCCAATGATATCCTTAATAATAGAATAATCACCATTTAGGAAATCACAATTGATATTTCCGTTAGCAAGAAGACGGTCAATCTCTTTGTTTATATCGACATTCTGGAAAAACTCCTGCAATGCTGTGTAGTCGCCATTGAGAATTTCGTAATACTCGTTATAATCACCCTTAAGACTTTTTTCAATCTTTTCGAGAAGTGTTTCGAGGAAAACTGTATAATACTTATCCTCAACATAGCTACCTAGGTATTGTGATTGGAGATCATCGAGGTCAACTTCACCGATTGAATCAAACAAGCTGTCTATTATAGCATCCCATTCTTCGGTTTGTTGAAGCTCACCAAAAGGCAGGTTACCATCGAAAATTGCTCCCCAATCATAGTCGGAGTTAAAGAAAGAAGACCAATCCACCTGAACTAAACCCATAAGAAAATCGCTGTTAAACATACCACTGAAGATATCAAAATAACTACCAAGACCTTCTTTGAGGGCCTGATTTGTTGCAATTTCAACCTTTGTCTCATTTTTTTCGGCTGCTTTTGCTGTCATAATCGGAGCTGTTGCTACCATCCCCAATGCAAGAACAAGCGACAAAACTGATGATGCTACCTTTCTAATTGAATTTCTCATAAAAATACCCCCCAGTAAAAGTTAATACATCTGTAGATTCTTCCACACCATTATTTTACATCATTTTTTGTGCAAAGTCAAGTAAGGAAATCTCTATTACCACAATTATTCTATCTAAAATAACACCATTAATTACCATTTTTCTTGCAATCAACATTATAGGTTTATTTTCTTCATATCTTATTGTAAATCTGCACTGGTCAATTATTACTCAATTAAACAGCATAAAAACATTATCCTATACTACAAAACATTCTAATTATTCTAATTTTCTAAACGTAAACAAAAAGGCAACCGATGCCAAACGAAACATCAGTTGCCAAAAGAAAGGAGTGCTAATTAATTTTCAGTTTCCATATCATTTGACTCGTCATATTCTATGTCCGAATCAGAGAAGTCAAATTCGAGATTTTCGCCACAGTTAGGGCATTTGATCTCGCCTTCGAGGAGAACATCTTCACTCACGTAAATCTTCTCATCACATGAAGGACAGGTTATTTCAAAAAACTCATCAGAATCAGAATCTTCTACATCCAAATCATCAAGTTCGTCTGTATCTTGCTCCTCATCATAGCCCTCATAATCCTCGTCTTCTTCGTCATCAAAGCTATAAAGATCATCTTCATCGTCGAGATCGTCATCGTCATCGAAATCATCTTCGTCATCATCAATATAGCCGAACTCTTCGTCAAGCTCATATAGAAGATCATCGAAATCGTCCTCTAATGTTGCCAAATCTTCATCAACAGAATCAATATGCTCGTTAGACTCAGCAACTGCCTTCTTAAGTTCGTTAATCTCTGAGGTAACTGAATCCATAAAGTTAATTAAAGAATTAATAACCTTAACTTCGTCATTATCTGCATCAAGCTTCAAGCCATCAGCCAAGCCTTTAATATATGCAATCTTCTCTGTAAGAGTCATAACAAATCAATCCTTTCTAAAGGTGTGCTTATATGTTATTAGTTAGCACGACCCAGATATTCGCCTGTTCTTGTGTCGATCTGAATCTTCTCGCCCTCGTCAATGAAAAGCGGAACCTTGATCTCGGCACCAGTCTCGAGAACTGCTGGCTTTTGAACATTTGTTGCAGTGTCTCCCTTAAAGCCAGGCTCAGTCTCTGTAACGGTGAGAACAACAAAGTTAGGTGGCTCTACACCAAAAACATTGCCCTTATAAGAAAGAACCTTACAGATCTCATTTTCCTTCACAAACTTGAAATTGTCGTTCAAAACGTTCTTGTTGATCGGGATCTGCTCGTATGTTTCATTATCCATGAAGTAATATAGCTCGCCATCGTTGTAAAGATACTCCATATCACGTCTCTCGATAAAAGCTGTAGGGTATTTATCGTTAGGGTTGAAAGTCTTTTCAACAACGCTTCCTGTGATAACATTTCTAATTTTTGTGCGAACAAAAGCTGCGCCCTTACCAGGCTTAACATGCTGAAATTCTATAATAGAAACAACCTGGCCATCCATTTCGAATGTAACGCCGTTTCTAAAATCTCCTGCGGTAATCATTGGTACCCCTCCTAAATATTTTGAAAATCATAAACACTGACTTCCATTTTGTCTATTATACATAACATATGCAAAAAAAGCAATAGTTTTACAAATTTTTATGCCATCCACTTAGAATATCTTTGCTATATAGTTATTTTACAACTAATAATATACACCAAATCGACCATAAAAGAAATGGGCTGTCTTACTAATTAAAGCAAGGCAACCCCGTGAAATTAAAGTTTGTTTTTAATTGCTTTTGGTAGCTTCAAAGCTCGTAATAAGCTTTGCTATGTATTTTTGAATCAACACAACATCTTCCATTGTAATTTTAGTATCGCCGTTTACATCAGCTAAAACTGTCTGATCAGGTGTAAGCTCGATAAGCTTTGCAATTGCCTTTTGAAGCATTACGACATCAAGCATTGTGATTTCTCCGTCACCGTCAGCATCACCAACTGTGCCTTTGGGTTCATCAGTTTCGGTATCATCAGTTGATGTGTCGGTGTCTGTAGGTTGATCGGTGCTTGTATCCGTATCCGATGGTTTTGTATCGCTGTCTGTTGATGTGTCGGTGTCAGTTGGTTTAGTATCGCTATCTTTAGCTGTGTCAGTGTTAGAGTCAGAATCTTCTTCCGGCTTATTAATAATTACAAAGTCTATTTTGTTATCCTTAGCATATGTTTCTACGTATGACTCTGCATAACCGTAGATTATTAAACTATCGCAACCCCTAAACGCATAATCTCCTATGCTTGTTACGCTGGAAGGAATTGTTATGGTTGTTAAGCTCTTGCAGTATGCAAACGCAGAATCACCTATATTTGTTACGCTATCTGAGAATGTTATACTTTTTAAGCTGTAGCAATGAGAAAACGCACTCCTACCTATACTTGTTACGCGGTCTGGGATTGTTACACTTGTTAAACTTCCGCAAGAGGAAAATGCTAAATTACCTATACTAGTTACGCTGTCTGGGATTGTTATGTTTGATAAGCTGTCGCAAACAGCAAATGCAGAATCACCTATGCTTGTTACGCTTTCTGGGATTGTTATGCTTGTTAAGCTGGAGCAAGCAAAAAACGCAGAATCTCCTATGCTCGTTACGCTTTCTGGGATTGTTATGCTTGTTAAGCTGGAGCAACCAAAAAACGCAGAATCTCCTATGCTTGTTACGCTGTTGCCAATCGTTACACTTGTTAAGTTTTCGCAAAAGGAAAACGCATAATTTTCTATACTAGTTAGGCTGTCCGGGATTGTTATGCTTGTTAAGCTGTCGCAAGATGCAAATGTAGAATCTCCTATCGTGGTTAAACCGTTGCCAAGCGTTACGCTTGTTAAGCCCGTACAATTCGAAAACACATCCTCACCTATGCTTGTTACACTGTCTGGGATCGTTACATCTGTCAATCCATTGCACCAAGCAAATGTATGGTCACCTATACTTGTTACGCTATCCGGGATTGTTATGCTTTTTAAGCCAGTGCAACCCGAAAACGCAGAATTACCTATGCTTGTTAAACTACCTGGGATTGTTATGTTTGTTAAACTGTTGCAACCTGCAAATGAATAATCTCCTATCATGGTTACACCGTTGCCGAGCGTTATGCTTTTTAAACTAGTACAACCCGAAAACAAATCGTTTTCTATTATGGTTACACCATCCGGGATTGTTATGTTTGTTAAGCTATTGCACCTAGTAAACGCATGATTACTTATACTTGTTACGCTATCTGGGATTACTACGCTTGTTAAGCTAACGCAATCTGCAAATGCGTAACAACCTATGCTTGTTACGCTGTTACCAATCGTTATGCTTGTTAAGCCAGTACAGTCAGAAAACATATAGTGTTCTATTATGGTTACACCATCCGGGATTGTTATGTTTGTTAAACTTTTACAACTAGCAAACGCATAATCATCTATGCTTGTTACACTATCAGGAATTGTTATACTTGTTAAACTCTTGCAGTACCCAAACGCAGAATTACCTATATATGTTACGCTATCTGGGATTGTTATACTTTTTAAGCTGTAGCAATGAGAAAATGCACTCCTACCTATACTTGTTACGCTGTTTCCTATTAAAACCTTTTCGATTTTCTCACCATATCTGTACCATGGTGCAGAACCATCCCAATCCGTCATATCACCTGTACCACTAATTGTTAGGGTACCCGTCGCACTGTCAAATGTGTATGTAAGATTTTCTCCACAGCTTCCGCTGTCGTCCTCTGCTTCACCACGAGGTGTGGCATGGTATTTTTTTGTGCCAACTGTTACGCTTTTTATTGGCTCATCCTCCTGCATAGCCCCTGCTGTAGCCAATGACGATAAAACCATAATAGCTGATAAGATGATTGCTAATAGTTTTTTTGCTTTACTCATGTTGTGTTCTCCTTTACCATTGTTTTTGCCTTGTACATACAATATATTGCTGATTATGTTGCAAAGTCTTTTAGATAATATTTGTTTCTTTAGATTTATTATACTAACTTCTATTGTATAAATCAATATGATTTTATATAAATTTACGAATTGCTAATAATATTTAAACTTTAGTTTGTAAATCACATCACAGACTAAATAACAAACAAATATCTATCTCAATGTCCAAAGAAACCCACTAACATATAAGCCATGTGGGGTATTACCAAAAAGCACCTATAATCTCACAATTTGCAATAATCACTATATTGTATATATTCAGAATAAAATGAGAGTATAGCAAAAAAGTTATCCCAACAATACATCTGTTACGAGCATAACACAAAAACCTACAAGCAGAGCATAGGTTGCGCCACGTTCATTTCCATGGGCATGGGTTTCGGGAATCATTTCATCACTGATAACATACAGCATTGTACCGCCTGCAAAGGCAAGCGCAATCGGAAGGATAGCAGAAGCGATGCTAACGGCAAAATATCCGATTAAAGTACCGATTACTTCAACAAGACCGGTTATTATAGCGCAGACAAAAGTCTTTCGTGGGGTTACACCGGCAGAAAGCATCGGGCCAATAATTACCATACCCTCAGGGATATTTTGCAATGCTATACCTCCTGCTATTATAAACGCTTGAGTATTATCACCTGAACCAAAGCCTACACCGGCGGCAATTCCCTCTGGCAGGTTGTGAATAGCAATAGCAGTTACAAACAACAACACCTTGCTCAAATTTGAATTATTATGAGGTTCAATATCAGAACCAACCATTTTATGAAGATGTGGCACCAGCTTGTCAATTAAGTTAAGGCAAACTGCGCCCAAAAATATTCCGGCAATTGTGAAAAACAGCCCATACTTTCCGCCGTAATCCAGCGACGGAAGAATAAGCCCTAATATAGCAGCGGCAAGCATAACACCTGCGGCAAAAGACAGCACAATATCCGAAAATTTATGAGATATTTTTTTAAAAATAAATCCTATTAAAGCCCCTATTACAGTTGCTCCCCCAACGCCCAGAGCCGTAAGCAATACTATTTTCATAAATAACTCCTTTAAAAAAACTCCCCACATTTAAACTCCTAAATAAATGGTGTTTAATGTGGGAAGTTTACTTTCTAATCAACCTTTAGTCTTCTTTGCTAAAATCTTCTTTACCTACTCCGCAAAGAGGACATGCAAAGTCATCCGGTAGATCTTCGAACTTGGTTCCGGGTGCTATGCCGTTATCGGGATCACCAACTGTTTCGTCATAAACCCATCCACAAACATCGCATACATATTTCATAAGTCTTTTTACCTCCGTTAGTTTTATTTAAATTTCAGTCTTCCACAAACCGTGGAGATTACAATAAGCATATACTGCAACAGGTTTTTCGTCTGCTAATGCAAATGTTACAACCGGTTCTGAACCGGCAGCTAAGCATTTACGCTGACCGCCACGATTGGTTTGCAGATAAACCCAAGTAATGCTGTGTTCTTCAGTCATCGGATGGTTTACAGATCCAACAGAAACCTTAACTACATCTCCCTCAACTGATACAACCGGAAGGTGCTTCTCAACACTTGCTTCGGTTGTTCCCGGCTCAAGCTGTTTCATTTTCTGCCCACAGCACATAAGCGGAACTCCTGCATCGTGGATCATTCCCACTATATTACCGCAATGCTCACAAATAAAAAATCTGTTTTCACACATAAATGATTCCTCCAATATAAATTATTTTATTTTTCAAAAGTCAGCAACTGTGTATTTACACAGAGGACAAATGATGTCATCAATTAGTGCAACTCACTTCAAAATCGCCAATACATCTAATATTGTCAGAAATCGTCATAACAAATTACATCTATTAGCTTTAATCTATTATAACATTAAAAATTTAAACATTCAACTATTTTGCTTAATCTAATAAAATTACCTAAGCAACTATTTCCTTGTTTTATTTAATTATACCACAATAAACACAGCAAGTCTGTTGTAAACACAACCAAATTGAAATTTTTAGAAAATTTTTTTAAAATTTATTAGACGTATTCAAATTCAAAACTTGCTCTATCGCTTGTAAATTCGCATATAGCTTTTCCTTTATAAGAAAGGCAGTAATAAGCTTTACAAGATGCACTTTCATGGATTGTCCTGTTCATAACTCCATTATCAGGTGCATACAAGGGTTGTCCATTCTTTTCTATGAGCTTTGCTGTAAGTTGATAATTTCCTTGCCTAACAGTAACTGTATTTTCTCCGATTTTTTTTAACTTCGCTCCCAAATAGGTTGCAATGCGATATTCTTTGTTTCCAATTAAAACTACACCAATTATCCCTGTAAAGCTAAAACCTAAAAACGGAATATCAGCGACAGATAGCATAAGTGAACCGTTTTCAAAACAGCATTGTGTCCAGATATAGCGATTAGGGAAAGACCGCCCACAATCACCCTCAATATAGCCTATACCCTCTCTAAAATCAAGACACTGATCATTGATAGTAATTTGTCCATCTATTTTATGTTTCATGCTATAAACACTATGTCTGCACTGCATAAACGGCACCAGAGAGAACGGTCCCATTATATCATATTTTATAGGCGATAACTGATGAAATTTAAGTTTTCCTTTAATAGCTATTTTGTCATCAACAATGTTTAAAAACAACCCTTCTTCAGAAAATATAGAATTACCAATCTTTATTGTTAATGGATTTTCACTAAATTCGAGCGAATCAAAAGGCACGTTAAAAACAGCATCATCTGTGATTATTTGCAACGATGCAGTTTTGTTACCATCATTTTGGTGATAAGCAGGAATAAACGCAACAGTTTTGTTATTGTCACTGCATTTAAAATACCATCCTTTAAAATAGCTTTTTTTAAACAATATATTTCCTCCGAAGTTAAACTTTAGCTATATATAGCATTTCTTCTTTTGCAATGGATATACTAACAAAAATAAGCACTTTTGGGAGGCAACAATGAGTAATAAACTTATAAACGAAACAAGCCCATATCTACTACAGCACGCAGATAATCCTGTAAACTGGTATCCGTGGTGCGAAGAAGCTTTTGAAATCGCAAAAAATGAAAACAAACCAATTTTTCTTAGTATTGGTTACAGCACCTGTCATTGGTGTCATGTAATGGCACATGAAAGCTTTGAAAATGAAAAAACAGCTAAAATTCTAAACGAACACTTTATTTCAATAAAGGTTGACCGTGAAGAGCGTCCCGATATCGACAGTGTGTATATGTCCGTATGTCAAGCATTTACAGGGAGTGGAGGTTGGCCTACAAGTATTTTTATGACTTGGGATAAAAAGCCCTTTTTTGCCGGCACTTATTTTCCTCTCCGTTCAAGATATGGTATGCCGGGATTTTCTGATTTACTTAATATAATTTGGAATCAGTGGAACCACAACCGTTCTGAACTTTTGGAATCAGCAGAAGAAATCATTAAGAATATAAAAGAGAGAAGTTATGAAACAAGCTGTGAAAACCGCGTAGATCTAACAGAAAAAGCTCTACAAACGTTTAAATTTATCTTTGATAGTGTTAATGGTGGATTTGGCTCTGCACCAAAGTTTCCAACTCCGCATAATCTTTTGTATTTAATGTATTATTCAAAAATCAGCGGAGACACAGATGCTTTAAAAATGGCAGAAAAAACGCTCATACAAATGCGAAAGGGCGGTATATTTGACCATATAGGCTATGGCTTCTCACGGTACTCTACAGATAAATATTTTCTTGCACCACACTTTGAGAAAATGCTTTATGACAACGCTTTGCTAATAATTGCTTATACATCAGCTTACAGTATGACAGGTAATTCCCTTTACCTAGATACTGCCGAAAAAACCGCAAAATATGGTCTACGTGAAATAACTTCATCAGACGGCGGTTTCTACAGTGCTCAAGATGCTGACAGTGAGGGTATCGAGGGTAAATATTACACATTTACTCTTGATGAAATCACTGACGTTTTGGGCAAAGAAAAAGGACCTCTCTTTGCCAAAGTTTTTGATATCACCTCCGGCGGTAATTTTGAGGGAGTTAACATTCCAAATCTTCTTAAAAGCAATAATTTAAACGCTGATTTTACAGAGGAAATCCAAAAACTTTATTCATACCGAAAAAATCGTGCAAAGCTTCACTTAGATGATAAAATTCTTATCTCGTGGAATTCAATGATGATAGTGGCATTATCCATGCTTTACAGAGTATCACGAAATACTGAGTATCTAACAACAGCACAAAAATCACAGAAATTTATCGAAAAGCATTTGTGTGACGATTTACAACTTTATACAAGCTTTCGCAATGGAAAACGCTCAGGACGTGGATTTCTGGATGATTATGCTTACTATATCTCAGCACTTATTGAGTTATACAATTCAACTCTTGATTATAGCTATATTAACAAGGCAGAGGATTTTTGTGACGAGGCGGTAAAGAGATTTTCAGACAGTAATAATGGTGGTTTTTATCTTTGTGAAATTGATAATAGCGAGTTATTTATTAATCCAAAAGAAACCTATGACGGGGCAATTCCAAGCGGAAACTCTATCATGGCATATAATTTTGTAAGACTTTATCAGCTTACAAACAAGGATAAATATAGTAAGCTTTTAGAAGAGCAAATAGACTATTTATCTGCCCAAGCACAAGACTATCCGTCAGGGCATAGTATGTTTTTACTAGCAAAGATGATTCACGAAAACCCACCGGTAAGTATTAAAATTGTGCCTGCACACAACTCAGATTTGTTAGAAACACGAAACAAGCTACCTTTTTTATCAAATATATCTATCGTATCAGAAAGCAAGGAATACCCGCTTGTAAATAATCGCACAACCTATTATGTTTGTAATGGTAATGCTTGCCTACCTCCGACAAATATGCTTAATATTTAAATGAACTAGATCTGTAAAAAATGCAATTAATGTAAAAATATTAAAGGGCTGTCTCACCTTTATTCATTGGTGAAACAGCCCCTTGTTGGGTGTTGCGAGTATTAGTTATTATAATAGTCTATCAGACCAAAATCAACTGTATCTTCCACTGTTCCGGCTGCAACTTCGTTAAGATCATCTTCACCACCAGAGGCAGTGATGCGATCGTGCAATAAAAGCTCTTTTGTAATAATTTGCGGTTTTACATATTTTTTATTCATATCTATTCCTCCTATGCGATTAATCATCATTGCACTTTGCGGCTAAGGACTTTATATATTCCTGCAAATCCTCGTAGGAATTGCTTAGTCTTTCGTAATCGTTATCTACAATATACTTCGCAACTCTGGCGATCGTTGTATGATAAGCACCGTTGTAGTTTCGTGCTTCCGTTTCGGTAAACAAGTGTGTACGTACAACTCCGTTTGCATCTGTATACTCGATATACGGTCTTGCGAAAACTTCCGTGTTCACACCAGCCTCAGGTATATTGATTACTACAGCGCTAAAGGTGCAATACATATTGCCATTGTAAAGGTTGTTAGTTGCCTCAAGCTTAGTGCCGTTTTTGTCGTCAAGGATATCATTTTCTGTAAGGCCTGTGCATAAACAATGGCCGTACTTAACATTACCGTCAACACCGTCAAGGGCATCAAGCTCTCCTATTATCTCCTTGCTGATTCTGGAAACAAAGCGCAAACCATTCTTGCCGTCATCCCTATTGTAGCGGATTTGTGCGCCTATCAGGTCAAAGCCGGAGGAGGATACGCCTGTTTCGCCGTAGGTAATATACTTATCACCGGCTTCAAGTGATATATCAGGTATTTTCTCCCAGTGTGGGTAAACATACTCATCCTCTGAACTAAAATCAGGTGTTACAGGTTGTGCATCATCACCTGTACCATCAAACCATCCTGTAAAGATGTATCCGTCTTTTGTTGGCACAGTGTCTATCGATACAATTGTAAATTCACTCTTAACTTCTCCGGAATAAGCACCTATTCCTACAATGTTAAACTCATATGTACCGCACTCTGTGGCTGAATAATCGCCTGTTAGGTAGTAGTCCTCACCGATAATCAGTTTTTTATCCTCACAAGTAATATCCAAAGGAGCGTATTTTTCCTCTCCAGTAAATTTGACAAACGGTACTTCTATTTGTGCATTAGCTATATCTATAATATCGCTATTTTGGGTATGGTCTACTAACGTTAAAGTATAATCTGAGTATAAATCATTCTCATTTACATCTAACGAACCATTGTAAACACAGTTTTGAGAAAGTTCAATGTTAGATTCTTCCGTATAATTTACAGTATCTGTTTCATTGGAATCATAAACAGAGTAAGTCATAGTTCCTTCATCAGTTCCAACAACATTTATATCATAGTCTTGGTCGTTGGGCAAAGCAAAGATTTTTTCATTACCATCGGTAATTACTGCAATAGACGGTAATCTAGTTTCGACCTCGTTTGATACTATCGAAAGAACAAGATTTTTTTCTTCGTCATAAACATATACATCTGTAGGACACTTTACTGATACAAGTTTTGAACCACTTGCATTATCGTAGTGACAATTTGCATTTCTCCACTCACCCTCAAAAAAAACTGCCGTTTGTATTGCACAGTCTGCATCTGATTGCTGCTTGTTCAATTTTTTCATAGCAAAATATTTAACAACAAAGCCACCCATAGTCGATTTTACATTGGCCTCAAAAACTTGCTCTTGTTTTATTGCAGAAATATATTCTCCTAATGCAGCATAATTATATTGTTCTAAAGATTGTAATAAACCGTAAACTCCATCAAATCTGGTTGCACTTTCTATGGATTGGGTATTAAGTAAATTTTTAGCATCTGATTCCACAAGATCAACAAGTGATTCTTCAAGAAGTGCCGCTGCGTTTAACAAGAAAAATGTTTTAGACCGATCGCCTAAACCAGAAACCCAATTCAATACTCCATAGGTTGCATTGTATGTAAACACTAATTTATTATACTTGCATAGAAAAGCAGATAAAGACTCAAATCCAATTCCTAATATTTTTGAAATCCCCATACAGGTAATATTTTTTAATGAACCTTTACAAACATCAATTACATTAAAAAAGGATCCACCTTTGGCATAATTAAATACTGCTGTAATTCCAGAATCATAATTAAGAACTTCAAGGTAAGACTTAATTGTTGATTCTAATTGTACAGCTGCTTTTCTTGGCATTAGATAAGCCGCATTTGCCAATGCGTTAAGGATATCTTGATGTGTTGTTACAAGGGCTTGGGCAATTATATATTTTTGATACGCATCAATAAAGCAATCCACAACATCTTTTCCTGTATTTATATAATCCGTTATTGTAGAAAACTTATTTAAACCATCAAAGAATTTATTCCAATTTTCACCCGGTACACCACGGATAAGATCTGCTATGGTATTATACATAGCAGGATAATCCTCTTTCAAATCACTTTTAGATGATGAAAAAAACACTCCTTTTATAAGAGACTCGTTAGAATGACCAAAAAGTTTCTTAGCAAAAATTATTAAATCATCATTTTTTATTGAGTTATCCCATTTTGAAGATGATTGCAATAAGGAAATGAACTTTTTATACCAACTGGTTCCCTTACAAGTAACTTCTATAAATTTTTCTACTACATTTGTAGAATTGTTTTGATTAACAGAACTTGATAACACATCAGCAAGAATTAAATCATATGGATTTGATGTAGCGAATAAGTCTTTAAAGTTTAAAGATGCCATTTCGCCTATATCTCCAATTATTTCCCATGCAGCAAGTGCTGTAAAATTTCTATCAACTTCTTCATACTGCCATATAGTATCATAAAAATCTGCGTTGTTTATAAGGTTATTATAACGATTTGAGTTAATAAAATTAATATGCTGTTGAATGTAATCATGCGCTTCTTGGGATATTTCTGTAATTTCTTCCTCATTTTCCCACTCATCAATATTAAGATAAATAGCAGGGCGGACACCATGTAAGATTTGTATTGTATCATCATACCAGTTAAAATACGTTGTGTATTCTCCCCATCTAACGTGAACGGTATATATTTGATAAGTATTGTTACCTGCCGTTCGTAAAAGCCAATGATTACTCGGGGAAGTACCACTACCAGGCACAAATCCGTTTGCGTAGGCATAGTCTGTAACTGTTGTTTGAAAATACTTTTTAGCATATGTATCTGCTTCATCTTTGGATAATAGAAAGACTTTATCAGTTGTAGACGCGGAGGAATATTTTGAATAATGACCAGAGTTGTTCATGTCTGTTGCACAGGCTGAATTATTAAGAGTCGTTGCTACTATACTATTCTTTTCTACACTTGAAAATGCAGTATTATAAAAATCATTTATCAACCATTCACGAATATCGGAATGAGCATAATTGTTACCATAATAACCATCAACAGTTGCACTTGTACTATTATACCTTTTAGTATCAATTATTTCAGAGGAAAGTAATAACGCTTTCCCATTTTCTATTTTTAAAACTCTCCATTTTATAGGTTCAACATTAAAACCAACCTTTTCGTTATTTTCGCCTTTTATCGCACTTTGTTTGTACCTGCCAAATTCAATAACATTCCCAACATTTATAGATTTTTTTGGAGTTGTATTCCCATATGCATTATTCACCTCAGTATCAGTCGAATCGTTGTCGGTATAATCAAAAAGATTACCTGAATCTGAAAATTGGTTCTCAATATGATCCACATCATTTGATCCTGTTTCGGCAAAAGCAAAAGCTGTACAGCTTATTATAATGCTTAACGCCGTTATTATTGATATTATTGGTTTAATTTTTTTCATTTCACATATCTCCTCCCACACATAAAACACGTATAATTTTAACACAATAAGATTATAGTCATATTTATAAGTATTGTCAAGCATATGTTTGTATTTTATCCTTTTATTGGGTGGTGATTAGTTGATTAGTTATAAGCCTTTTTGGAATACCTTAAAAATTAAAGGTATTACTACTTATGCACTTATTAACAAACATAATATAAGCAGTGCTACGATAGACCGTATAAAAAAAGGGAACGGAATTACCACAATGAAAATTAATGACCTGTGCAACATTCTTTCTTGCAGGGTTGAAGATATTATTGAATTCATACCTGATAATCAACAACACGACACACCCAACACAAAATAAAATATATACTCTATAAATAATTTCCGATTGACAACTAATTGATTTTCAAACTAATCGCTAGGCCACGAGAAAGAAATGAATATAAATTTAAAATACAAAAGATAACTCTATAATTTTATAAAAAATAAGTTAATGTCTACTGATAAATCAAAATTCTAGTAACCACAGGTTTTTTGAGTTTTCAGTAGACGTTAATTGCATTTAAAGGGAGGTTTGTTATTATCACTCTTTTTTGAATTACGATTTATCCAAGCTATTAACAACAAATTCAGTAAAAATAAAGTAAATTCTTTAAGAACAAAACAAAGCGCTGTCGCATTAAGGTTAAACGCACAAATAAACAAGGTTGTTATAAAATCAGCTCCCTCTGACGAGGGAGCCGGATAGATTTATAAGATGGAACTGTCTCCAAATAATAATAAGTTTAATGTGCTATCTGTCAGCTATCATTGGTGGTTTTTTTAATAAAATATAATATTGTTCTTTGCCTATTGGAGTTCCTTTAATTCAGCTTTTGCGCGATATACTTCTCCAACTTGGTTTCATACGGTTTATATTAGTATGTCACTGCCATAATACTTCACTGCCAAACATAATAACCGATACTAGTAATATTGCAGCCACCAAAATAGTTTTTCTCCTTTTCATACCAAAGACACTTCTTAATTTATTGATCTTGGTTTTTATATAATTGTTTTCCTTATGCGTAAAACAAATTGCATATAGGATTCACCACTTTCTTGATTTCTCATATATGATAAATTATAAATAATAATATTTTATTATTTTACAACTCTGCCCCACACAAAAGGTAGGTAATGTGTGGGGCAGATGTGTGTCCTGCGAAACGACACTTAATTAAACGGGTGGGTTGAAATAAGCTAAATAATAAATTACAATACAAAAAATAATATTGGGTTTAGGGAATTAAATCTATGTATTACTAGGTATTACAAATAATGAAAAAATAGGTTAATTAGGGCCATAGTTTTTGTATTGTAATTTTAAGCTTATATCTATTTTCGCAGTATGGGTAGGATTTTGTAAATGTTTTTAGGTATGTGTATTATTTGTTTTTAAGAAATGTCTTTAAGTTTTTAGGCTCCTTTGGCTGATAGAAGCTATGGGATGAAGCTCCGCCTGCTGCCAAAACAACAGTAAATACAATTAAAGCTTCTGCAGCTTTTCTTAATAATTTTGATGCCTTTTTCATTGATGCACACCTCCTTTGCTTTTAGCTTCAACTTCTTGAATAATATATTCAAGAACAATTGAAATAACTATAACTACTTGAGTTGGTATAATAATAATTACAGGAGTAAAGCTCAAGTAATTATACAACAAAAATAATATCAGCGATTCTGATATGCAAGCACACAGGGCAAATATTTTGCATTTATGCCTATCCATAATCATTTTATTATCGTTCTCAATTGGAGCCATAAATAACAAAACCATAACGGTTAGCGCTAGGCAAACGATGATCATCATATTGACTGCACTTCTAATATTGTCAACAATGTAATTGTATGCTAAATAAGAAAGAGCAAAGGTTATTATAAGAACTATGTTACATCTCAAATAAGTTTTAGCGTGATATCCGCCTGAGAAAGTCCTAATCGAGGAAAGGGCAATCAAATATATCACCCCTGCCCACACATCGCCTAAGATGGCACTGGCAATTAATACAATAATCGCACCAATAATTGATGAAATTATCAGTTCCAATCCATATATACAAACATCTAGAGGCAATTTTTCTGAGTCACCGAAAAATTTGTTGCCTGCTTTTTGAGCAATGTTGTTTATAAGCATTTTTATCAATCCTTATATTTTCTAGTTCCTATTACATTTCGTATTCTAATACATTGGTTTACAGTATTTCAATAGTTTGGGATAAATCGTCTGTTTTTAGGGATAAATTACTTTTTTTCCAGAATAAATATTCTGTTTTGTTAATTATTTTATTTATAATAAACAATAATTACATTAAATTGAGGATATTATTGAAAAAAATGCTAAAATGTGATATCATACAAATACTTGGTTAGGGGGGGTAAAGGGAATGGTAAAGGTAGCCGTGGTTGATGATGATATAAAATTTTGTGAAGCTATCGCATGCAAGATAGAAAACACCTTTAATAAATTTAGTACCACTTGTCATATTGACTGCTTTTATGATGAGCAAATCTTAAACTGTTGCCATAAGTATGACGTAATTTTTCTTGATATAGAGCTAGGAAAAATATCTGGTATTGATATTATCAGGCAGATTCGTGAGGTAACAAAAGGCCTGCGTTTTCCGCTTATTTGCTTTATAACAGGAATGGACAACTCCGTATTTGCTGCTCTAGGTGAAATGCCGTTTTCTTACATAAGAAAATATAATATAGACGACCTCCTAGAGAAAAATATCGAAAAATTAATTTATGAGATCAATTTACGGTCAAAAGGAAAAGAAAAAATTGTTATATCACGTAATAATAATAAAACCCTTATTTACCTTGATGATGTGTATTGCATAGAGAGTGCAAAAAACTATGTCATATACTATACCACGATAGGAGAGTTTAAAGAACGAGCATTGATATCACAAAAAGAAATTGAGCTTAAAGACAAAGGTTTTATGAGAATTAACTCTGGATGTATAATAAACAGAAAACATATATTTTCATTTACCAAAAACGAAGTAGTTCTTAATAATAATTTAACACTAAGTATCAGCAGCGGTTATAAAGACCGATATAACCTGATAAACGAAGGTATGGTGAATATGTATGATTGATTTTTTAATTGAGTTGGGTGTAAATGCAATACAGTCTGTTTTTTTTATAGGTTTTCTTTATTTGTGTTTTGATAAAAAATTCAGTCCTCTGAAAAATATAATTTCTCTTACAACGGCAATAGCTATTTATTTTGTAGCGCTGTATTTTATAACATTTCATATTGATAACTATTTCATTAATGACACCATACAGCTTACAATACTTATTTCTTATTCCCTTACCTGTCTAAAAGGAAACAAATGGCTTAGAATATTAATGTCAATAGTTGATTTGCTGATTAACGGAGTTATTTCATTGGGATTTTCTTATGTTGTCACAGTTGTTGCAGATATAGATATGTATTACCTAGTGAACTATTCTTCAGGTTACAGATATTTTTGTATGCTGGTAATTAACTTGCTAAATATTGGAGCTTTATGGATAATACTTGCCCTGTTTAAGCATAAAGAAGGTCCACGCACTAAATTTGACTTTCTAGCTTATCTTCTTATACCTTTGCTCGCAATAGTTATAATTTGTTCAATGTTTTTGATTATATCAAAAATAAACGCCGACAACGAGATGTATGGTTACTTTTTTATAATGATTACCGCATTAACAGGTGTCACTGTGTTTGCAGTGTATTTAATTAACCATTTGGGAAAGCAAAAGGATATTGAAAAGCAATTGGCTCTAAGCAGACAACGTGAAAATCTGTATCTGGAAAACACAATAAGAGAAAACAATCAGCTCCAAGCATTTGCAAAAGCTAAGCACGAAATTAATAATAAGTTAGATTGCATTTATAACCTGCAAAAGGATAGGAAATATGACGAAGCTTCTGAATTGTGCAGAAAGACATTGGAAAATATAGCCTCTGTATATGTGCCCGTTGACACGGACAATCCCTTGCTTAATGCAATAATTAACTCAAAACTTGAAAAGGCAAGTAAAAATGGAATATCACTTGACCTTAAATTAGGAAGTTGCTTGCCCGATTGCGTTAAAAATTACGATATAATTACGATCATTGGTAATCTTTGCGATAATGCAATAGAGTATCTAACCGATAATACAAGTACTTTGCCGAGAGTTGTTTCTCTTTCTGTAAAGGATCATCAAGCGTACTATATTATCAAGTGCTGCAACCCAATAGAAAAGTCGGTTCTAGTAACTAATCCTGATCTTAAAACAACTAAATCCGATACTGAGTTTCACGGTATTGGCATAAACACTTTAAAGGAAATGGCGAAAAAATACAAAGGTCATTATCTTTTTACAGAGAAAGATAACTACTTTATAGGATCGGTAATGCTATTAAAAACTGAATTTGCAGATAAACAATAGAATACGTAAACCGATGGTATATCAGATTTTGTGTAAAATACAAAGAATGATATAAAATTAAATATGCAAATTATATTGAAGATCGGAAAGAAATTTTGCACTTGATTTAATTCACAATAACGATATTGAGCCTTTATGAAAAAGGACGATGGCGTATTTTTAAGTCGGACCTGCTCACCTACATACGCCATATAAAAAACAAAAAAAAGACAGTGTTAATAATAAATATTATGTTCCTATTATACTCAAAAATACTGCAACCGTACTGCAACTATTTCAAAAACCTTCCACAACAAAATAAACTATTAAAATTGCAAAATTACTTAAACACCGCATAAAAACTACAAAACGAGGCACTCTCAGTATCATTTGAGAGTGCCTCGTTTTGGATTTTCATGCCTGCCCTGAGATGAAAAAGATGCCAGTTATTTTTTACTTTATAGACTTGAACTTTGACTAAATTTTAATCAATAAATTCATAATCAAACAAATTTTTAATATGTGCCCAACTTTGTTTATTGCGTTCTAATACAACCTTCATTTTCTCAACTGAACTATGTAATTCTTTAGCAACAGTTTTACTTCCTTTAATCGTTACAAAATTATACTGACAATCTCTGTTAAGCATATCCCAAAAAGCAGACCAATTTCTTCCGTAGCCTTTTGGAAAATCAAGCCCTACTCTGATTCGTTCGTGTAAATCCATTAAATATTTGCAATCTGTTAAATCTATTGTTGCTTTTTTCATAAAAAATTCCCTCCCTAAACAATTTCATAAAATGTACGATAGTGGTCATAGGTTACGAATATTAAACCATCATTTGACCACATAATTCGGTGCAGGTTTCTTCGCCCAATAATGTAATTAATATTAGCTTCATACCACACACGACCAATTTTGTTCGGTAATTCTCTATCATCGTTATCGTAAACATCTCCGCCAAACATTTTTCCCGGTGCAAACTTTGATGGTCTATCGCCTTGAATCCATCCCAATTCCTCTAACTGCGGACGAGATATATAATATTCAGGTAAATAGCCATAATACTTCAACCAATAATCCGCACCGTCTTTACCATTATTTGTAGCGTTACCTGCTTCTATTGACTCCATTTTATCAAAGGTATACCTACAATTTATATGTAGTGGTGGCTTCATAACTGCTGTATCATTTACATCAAAAATCCTGCCGTGATTATCTGCACAGTTAAAGCAAGTTTTTTCATCTAAATTAGCTTGCCATATTTTATACTTAATTCTTTCTCCTGTAATTGGTTCAAAAGTATCATCTCTTGCTTTGTCGATCACCAAATAATTTGTTTTTTTGATATACAATTTATCATCTCCTATAATATGATGAGGAGAACTCCTCTCACTTATAGGCTAAAAACTAAAGAAAATTGCATAAAAATATGCAACTTTTTAAAAATTAAATTAATATTCTATTATTTGCATAATGTTTACGGTAAATATTATATCTCGTCTTATATAAAATTACAATAAGGAACGACAGTTCTCGTTCGTAGAAAACTGTCGTTAATTGGCCCGCCCGGACAGCATAAATCCGCTGTGGGACTGGTTTTTATAGTTCATACTGCTATTTTACTGCAACGCAGTATGAGCATAAATACATGATTAGATTACCTTATTGTAAAATACTTTTGTTTTGAGCTTGATGGTCTGTCAGGTATCGTCATATCAATCCTATTCTGATCTATCAAAGGTTGAACATATGTGCTCATAACATAGCTGACAGCTTTTAAATTTAGAAACTCCGCTATCTCTTTTCTTGATCTTGGAGTTTTGCAGAATTCTATTATCTTACTATAAATAATGTTATCAGAGCTATTAAATTCAGACTGTTTTCTAAAAACTACTGTGAACTCGCCTCTTTCATTCCTGAATTCCGGTTCAGGAAGATTCCACTCACGACACTCTCTCTGAATAGTAGGTATGCCGCTGTATCTGTTCTCAGTTACTTTTAATGTTTCCAAAACTGTGGCTAAAACAGGATTTCTGGTATCAGGCTGAATTTTCCCAAGATTGTCTAAAGTAACTCTTCCATAAAGTCCGCCCGGACTTTTTATTTCCATCCTGTCACTAAACATAAGAATTTGTACAGGCATACCCTCACTATGAATACTATAATCTCTATGCACCAAGGCATTAAGGATAGCTTCTCTTACAGCACCAATAGGATATTCCGTCTTATCTGTTCGTTTTCCTGTTTCCGCATTGATAATAGTCTTTACTTTCATATTATTTTTAACAAAAACAAGTGCCCTATCAAGCATTTCACTAATTGTTCCTTCAATTCGTTTGTTGTCTATAAAACGTTCGTTTTCTGCACCTACCTCACCCACAGCATTACCTGCATAAGATGTTGCAATAATGCTTAACTGTGGAACAGTTGCCTGCGGATACAATCCAAAAATCAAAAGAGCAGTGAGCGTTGGTTTTCCGTTCTTTACTATATTCATTAAATTGTATATCGTCTGTTCATCTAATTTTGAAAGGTTTGGCTTATCTAATTTTAAATTCAGAATATAGCTTTGCAGTTTTTCATTGTCTATTATGCTTAAATCAATATTTTCGATTAATCTGATATCATCCTGATACTTCTTGCGATATGCTTCATAAGAATAAATCTCATATTCGGTCATAGGCTTATCAGCATCTCCTACACGAATATACGATCCTTTAATTCTTCCCTTTCCGGAATAAAAACATGGGCGCTCTACAATATCAACGGAGGGGATCTCTGCTGCAACAATATATACACCATCAATCTCACATACACAAAACACTGCCCTAACAGTAGGGGTCATAGACTCACACTGCTCCATAACCTTCTTCTGTAAGTCCTGAACATCATATACACCGCACGGCTCAAAACCATTTGATTCATCCAATCCGAATACTATAATGCCGCCATCGTCCTGATTAGAAAAGCTGGAAAGAGTATCGTATAATTTGTGGGAAATGCCAGTATTGCATTTTTTTACTTCAACAGTTTGAAACTCTGCTTTTAAACTTCGTATTTTAGCTACAAGTTTTTGTAAATCTGCTTCAATCATTAAAAACACCACCCTTGCATGTTTAAAATTTTAAATCTAAATTTAACAAATGTCAAGTTAATTTTAGTTTTTTATTCTAAAATTTTAAATTTTTCGTTATTTTTTTAATATTTTTGCAATTTTTTTAAAATTTAATTTACTTTTTTAAATTTTTTAAGTTTTAAACACACATAATTAAGTACAAATCAATCCACTTTTTTATGTTTTACATATAAGAATCAAAAAAATAATAACGTACATCACCTTAAAGCCATCAAAATCCTTGACAAGGAATTTGTTTAGAAATATTTATGATGATGAAGAACTCTACAGATCGTCAACTTGTTCCATTTTGGAACAAGTTCAACCTGAGGGAAGCTGCCAAGTTATATGTTTGGGAGAGTTAGGATCAAATTCATTATCCTCTTTGCTCTTGTATTTATTCGATTTATCATCCCTAGATGGACCGGTTAACGCATTTTTTTGCACCGTTTTATGCGTATCAATTGCATCATGATTTGCAAATGGCATCATTGGTTGAGTCATCTTTTTATTTTCGAGATCGTCATTTTCTAAGGAGGCTGCTCGTCGCAGATCAATTTTTTTACGGGCAACTTTCTGTTGCCATTTTTTCTTCTTTTCGTACTCAGTCTCTTCCTCCATCTCGGGCTCTGAATCGTTAGAAAGAAAACTAACTTTCACGGATAAACGATTAAATCAAGAAAAAAATATCTTGAATTACGATAAAGGATATAACCCAAGATATAAAAATCTATCTCTACTCCTTGATGACATAGATTATACAATTAAAATATTATTTAAGGATACTGACTCATGGGAAAACTTTGCTGAAATATATGATTTAACGGAAGAAAAACTAAGTCTTTTTTATGTTGCAACTGAAGAATACATATTAGATATGTTAGAAGATATAAGTACATCCACAGAAGAAAAATCTAACGATGAAAAGAGCGGTGAGACTCTTATCCAAAACAATAATGCATAGAGTGGTCTACTGTTCCACTGTTCCAAAAATATAGAATTTTAATAATAAAGAAAGATAAATGAAGTTTATGTCTATAAGTGGCAAATGGTTATCTAGATTAATCGGGTGAAATATGTACAAATATTTACTTATGGAACAATGGAATACAAAAGCATATTCCCGGAAAATCGCACTAATATTATTTTGTTCCACTGTTCCATATGTCAATTACTACCGTAATATCCAGTATTTATGCCATATTTGCAAAAAAATAAATTAAAATTTAATTTTTATGGAACATTGGAACAGAATAAAAGTCCTCCTTCAAAAAGGGGGTATATCATATTTTCTGTCGTTTAGGCAAAAATACGATCGAATCGTATAATTGCCTTGGCAGAGTTCTTGTTTTATGCTAAAATACGATTATATCGAATATTAGCCTAAGGAGGTCCTATTATGGCTTATATTAAAAGAGATATAGAGGAGAAAATTCTTTCTCTTTCTAAAGAGTATTCTTGCATTTTAATCACAGGTCCGCGTCAGGTGGGCAAGACCACCGTTTTACGTCAGCTCATGGACGATAACCGTGAGTATGTGACGTTGGACGATATGGATGAGCGCAGTCTTGCCAAGCGCGACCCTGCTATGTTCCTACAGATACACTCCACCCCCATCATGATTGATGAGGTGCAATATGCTCCTGAGCTTTTCTCCTATATTAAGATGGAGATCGATAAAGGCGCTGCTCCCGGTACCTATTGGCTCGCTGGTTCGCAAGCGTTCAAACTCATGGAGCTAGCACAAGAGTCTCTTGCAGGCCGTGTAGCCATTTTACACATGTCCAGTCTGTCCCAGCATGAGGTTTACGGATCTGGAAATTGCACACCCTTCACTTTGGAATTAGGTGCGTTGAAAGAGCACGAGAAGACCAATGCTCCTGCCGATATTACTGAAATCTATGACCGCATCTGGAAGGGCTCTATGCCCGGTCTTGCTAGTGGTAAGTTCTCCGACCGCGATGTGTTCTACTCCAGCTATTTGCAGACCTATATTGATCGCGACGTTAAAGAGCAGGTACAGCTTGCCGATCCGCTTCTGTTCCGTGATTTTGTTCGCGCTGCCGCTTGTCGTGCCGGACAAATGCTGAATCTGCACGATATCGCACAGGATATTGGCGTATCAGATGATACTGCCAAACGTTGGTTGCAGATTCTTGAGAAGTCTGATGTGATTTTCTTCCTGCGTCCTTATTCTAACAACCTGTTAAAACGTACCGTTAAAACTCCTAAGATGTATTTCTTTGATACCGGTTTGGTTGCTAATCTCACTCGTTATTCCTCTCCTGAGATTTTGGCAAATGGTGCAATCAACGGTGCTATTTTAGAAAACTTTGTTGTCGCCGAGCTTTTAAAGTCCTATCACAACAATGCCAAGGAATGTCTGCTGTGGTACTATCGCGACAGCAACTCCAACGAAATCGACATGGTTATCGAGAGCGACGGCATGCTCCATCCACTGGAGATTAAACGTTCGGTCAATCCCGGCAGCGAACTGATCAGTGCCTTCAATCTGCTGGATAAAGCTTCCGTTCCTCGCGGGAACGGTGCTATCCTCTGCATGCGTCCTAAGCTGTCAGCTATCAATTCTGAAAACTATATCGTTCCCATCTGGATGATCTAACCGCACAATGGTGTCGGGCAACACGTTTGCTCGGCACTTTTTGGTATATAGCGACTGTGGTATGTCAATATTTTATATGAATGGATTCGGCTATTGAAAACCATTGGCAAAGGAAGATATGTTAATCTATGGAATTGATGAGTTAAGTAAAGGCGTAGAGATTTCTACATAAATACCATTGCTTCAACATTATACTGTGCTACAGTAAAGTAATACAAAATGTTAATATTTAGGATTTCCATTTCGAAAAGTTTATATATTTATAACTTTTCTAACTTTAAAGTCTAAAACTATTGACTATTTGCTATTTTAGTATATAATTAGTATATAAAATTAAGGAGGAATTCTATGTCAGAGCTCATAAATCGACCTGAATATTTATCACAGCTTATTCAAAACATTGATGTTGATTTGGTTAAAATTGTAACCGGCATTCGCAGATGCGGAAAGTCCTCTCTGCTTAGTTTATTTCATCAGTATTTGCTTAACAATGGTGTTCCCGATTCTAACATTATTCATATGAATATGGAATCTTTAAAATATCGTAATCTTACGGACTATTTGTCTTTTTATGATTATGTCAGTGAGCGAATTGCAAAGAACGGAAAAACTTATTTGATATTCGATGAGCTTCAAGCTGTAAATCATTGGGAAAAAGCTATTGAATCTTTTCGCATTGATTTTGATGTTGATATATACATCACAGGATCTAATGCGTATTTATTATCAACAGAATTTTCCACACTACTTTCCGGCAGATATGTGGAAATTCGAATGTTACCGCTATCTTTTAAAGAATTTTTAACGTTCTATGAATTTGATACGCAAATTACAACAGAAGAGAAGTTCCAAAGATATTTGCAATTTGGCGGAATGCCTATTTTAAAAGAATACAAATTTAATGAGGCAAGAAGCAATCAAGCCTTAGAGGGAATCTATTCAACTGTTGTTTTGCGAGATATTTTACAACGCAATAATCAATCCGACCAGCTTACGCTACAAAAAATCGTAATGTTCCTTTGTTCTAATATTGGTAGTATTACTTCCCCGAATAATATAGGTAATGTGCTATCTAACGAAGGTGACATCAAGGGCGAAAAAGAAAAAAATATTGCAGGCAAAACCGTCAATAAATATATTGATATGCTACGGAGTGCGTTTATATTTTACTCAGTGGGCCGTTATGATGTAAAAGGGAAACAGCTCCTAAAAACACTTGGTAAAAATTATATTATTGATATTGGTTTTCGTAACATGCTACTCGGATATCGTGATACGGACAGGGGACATATAATTGAAAACATAGTCTTCTTAGAACTAATTCGACGAGACTACCGTGTATATATAGGAAAAATTGGAGATACAGAAGTGGATTTTGTAGCTGAAAAACCCGGTGACAAAATATACATTCAGGTAACAGAAAGTATGCAATCCCCGGAAACAAGAGAAAGAAAACTGAGACCTTTACGCATGATACCGGACAACTATGAAAAAATAGTTTTATCAATGGACAGAAACTATATTAATTCCTATGACGGCATTAAATCCATTAATTTAATAGATTGGTTACTTTCATAAAAACTCAATAGAATTAAAGTTTTCTTCTATTTTATTAGCTAATCTATGACTTCCCCGTGCATGCAGAACACTAACCTCAGATCAATCATAAAAGGGCGTATGAGACAAAAACCGTCTCATACGCCCTAATGCTATTTTGATTTTACGCAATTTTGGACTCTGTGCAAAACGTAAAGAAAAGCTTTATATTTATCGTTCCACAGTTCCAAATATATAAAGTTTTAATAAGCAGAATAAAGAAAGATCAATGAAGATTATATACGAAAGAGGCAAAATGTTATATAGATTAATTAGGTGAAATATTTACAAACTTTTTACCTATGGAACAATGGAATACAAAAGCATATTCCCGAAAAATCGCACTAATACTCCCTTGTTACACTGTTCCATATGTCAATTTTTGCTGTAGTATTCAGTATTTATGCTATATTCATATTTGAGATATAAATTAAATTTTAATTTTTATGGAACTATGGCACAGAATAAAAAAGACATATAAATAGTCAATTCTTAGGTGGTATACTTATTTGTACTCTTTGATGTTTTAAGTATTTATTTTACATTTACATATAATATTTTAAATGTAAAAGCATGCAATTGTTTTTCTTAGTTTATATCGCACTCAAAATCGCTTCCACCATTTATTAATTCCTATATAAACTTTTCTCCTTTAGGCAAACAATAATATAAACCATAATATATCGAAACAATCCCCAAAGGGCTTGTTTTAGGAAGGAGATATTTACTATGCTTGAAGAATATAATGATATTCTAACTGTTAAAGACGTGCAGACTATATTAAAGATCGGAAAGAATTCTGCACTTGATTTAATTCATGAAGGCGATATTGAAGCTTTTATGATAAAAGGGCGATGGCGTATTTTGAAGTCAAACTTGCTTTCCTATATACGCCACATAAAATAACAAAAAAATAATACAGCAGCTTTTTAGTAAAAGCATGGTGCAAGTACAGCGTATTGTACTTGCACCATGTTTTCTGTGTGACAGACATATAACTAAAATCTATTGTTTTGCTCATCTATTAAAAATGCTCTAAGCTTACCTTACAGATAAGAGATAAGTCCATCCCAAAAAATTCTTCCGCAGAAACAGGAACCGGGTCGTATCATAATTCTAATGGATTATTATTGTCTCCCTTTTGAAAGTTAAAATCTTCATCTACCAATAACCCGTCTCGTTTACAAGCAATTTTTAATGTTTCCATTTCTACAGAGAGATCTAACTTGTCATCTTCAAATAGGTTTTCATATTGTCTATCTAATGCAACTTTAATTTCAGAAAGACAAGAGGCAGTGTTATTAATTACTTCATCTGCCGGTACTCCGCTTTCCTCAAGCATGATATATTTTCTAAGTATTTTTTCAATTGTAGGTAAGTAATAATTCAGAAACTGACGAACATCGGAGATATTTTCTGGTTGATTCTTCACTGTGCTAAGAATTTTACCGGTAACTGTGCATATTTCGTTACTTTTTGAACGTACCTGATAATTCTTTACACGCATTGTTAATTTGCGTAGTTCCAGCAAAACTGCTCGTCCATTATCAAGCATAGAAGCATTATCTGATTTATTCTCTTTTTCTTTCGGCTTTTTTACGGAAAACACAATGATTAGAACTATTAAAACTACAATAAGTACAACAACAATACCGAGAACAATTAATAGCACCTTCGCTAAAGCTGGTAACAGCTTGACCGAAACAAAGATTATGAGTGCAAAAACGATCAGACTAATTAATCCCGATTTTCCGGAGTTTTTATTATCCATTTAAATCTACTCCTCATAAATAGTTGTTTTTATATTTTAGTTTTGAATTTCAAGAAGCTTATTTTTCAGCTCACCTTCAATACGTGCAAGTTCTGATTCAGCTTCTCTACGTTTTTGTCTACCTTCACTTTGGATACGAATCACCTCGTCAAGAGTGCCAATGAGCTGTTCGTTGGTATATTTTAGAGTTTCAATATCAACAATGCCTCTTTCACTTTCTTTTGCAGCCTCCACTGTTCCAAGTTTAAGTGCATCAGCATTTTTCATAAGTAACTGATTAGTCATATCTGTAACACTGCGTTGTGCTTCCATTGCTTGTCTTGAATGTTCAAGTCCAAGTGCCAAAACCATTTGATTTTTCCAGAGTGGAATCGTGTTATTTATTGTTGACTGTATTTTTTCTGACATTAAGGCGTTGTTATTTTGAATCAATCTTATTTGCGGTGCCATTTGTACGCTGATAGTTCTTGTTAATTCAAGGTCATATAACTTCTTTTCAAAACGATCACACATTGATGCATAGTCATTGGCTGCCTGTGCATCATGTGCTTGACCTGATGCTGTTGCCTTTTCTTTCATCTGCACAAGTGTAGTTGTTCGTTCAAGTTCAAGTTTTTTCTTACCCGCTAAAATATACATTGTAAGCTCTTTAAAATAGTCAAGATTAGCCGCATACATTTTATCGAGCATTACAATATCTTTTAGCAATTGATTTTGATGTCCTTCTAATTCTGCGGTAATTTTATCAACATTTGCTTCTACACGGTCATATTTTGCTTTTAAGCGTGAAATTTTATTTCCTGCCTTTTTAAACAAACCAAAAAATCCGTTATCTTCTTCATCAACAGAAAAACCCTTTAACTCAGTAACAAGATCTGTAATCATATCACCGGTTGCGCCTAAGTCTTTTGTGCGAACACTCTCAAGGGCATTATTTGAAAAGTCAGCAACTTTTTTCTGACAAGCTGTTCCGTATTGAAGTACAATAGCAGAATCATTTAAATCAATTTTTTCTGAAAAATCGTCAACCATTTTTTGTTCAGCCTCAGATAATTCAACTTCCGGTAAATAAGTAACTTCTTCCTCTTTTGTAGCGGGTACAGCAGGAGCTTGTGCCGTATTTCCTAACTCTAATACTATTTCTTTGTTACCTTCAAACATTTTTTTGCCTCCTAAATGAATTTAATTAATTTTTTATTCAACGACAAGTCTTCCACTAACTTGTCTATCAATATTTTGATGAGATGATAAGTATTCATCAATAATTTCTCTACAAGATGTGGATACCATTCTAACCTTTCCGTTTTTCAATATTTCATCAGGGCTAACTGATAAAAATGCTTCTACATTTTTATAGTGGAAATGTTGCATGCCAACTTTGTAAAGTTGTGTGTCTTCGATTTCTTTTCCATGCAGCATAAACTCCTTAAAAGAATGAGTTTCTCTGTTATAAACTACATGCATTCCTTCTGAAAACTGATAAAATTCGCTATGTGAGCCTTCCCACATTTCATCACGAAGCATAAACAAAATCATCTTTTTAAGCTGTTTTCCTGTTACTTGTAACATATAAGCAGGCTCATCATATGGGAAACATTCAACTAAATCTGAAAATAATACTATTGGTCCCATCTCTGTGTTTCGCACACTTCCCGAGCCTAAAAGCATAACATCAAGATTTAAGCTTTCTCGCATAATATCTGCAAAAAGTCCGCCCAGCTCAGTTTCGCAATATCGTGATGGGTGAGTAAGTCGTCGTCTAAACCTCGTAACTAAACGATTATATTTTTTATCTGTCTGAGTTTTATAATATGTAATTATACTCTCTATTTCTGTATCCACCGGGCAATGTGTATCATCAATCGGTATGGTTTTCCACTCATAATTGTGTACACAGTTATTGTCAGTGTCAATTTCAATATCAAATCTACCGATTTGGTCTGTGCCTACACCTGCTTGTACGATTAGTATGTCGTTTACTTTTTCAGGTTTTTCGATAAAAGTATGAGAATGGCCACCGATAATAATATCTACTCCCCATGCAGGGTCAAGTTGCTTAGCTAATGCTTTATCTTCTTCAAACCCAATATGCGTAAGTAAAACGGTAAGATCTATATCAATTGCATTATATGCATTACATATTCTTCCCACTTCCTGACTTGCTTCATAAATATCAACAAAGGAACCTATCAAGCCATCATTTTTAGTCTGTGATATTACTTCTTCAGTCAAAATTCCGATAAAAAGAATTTTCATACCATCAATCTCTATAATGTGATAAGGTTTGAAAAGCCTTGCATTATTAGTTTTAATATGCAAATTTGCATTAATAATCGGAAACTTAGCACATTTCTCTACAAATAGCAAGTGTGCAATGCCATAATCCGTCTCATGATTTCCGATTGTAACTACATCCGGTGAAAGCATATTCATAATTTCAATGGTAGATACTCCTTGGAATTCACTATCAATTACTGAACCACGAAACATATCCCCTGCAATACAATATATCGTGTTTTTCTGCTCTGAACGCACTTTGTTAACATATCCCGATAACCTTGATACTCCACCAATTAGTTTGTTATCCACTTCTTCTGCAAGAAAGTCACCATGCATATCATTAGAATGAAGGAGAGTTATTTTTTTTATATTGTTCATACCTTATACCTTCTTATAATTGTAAATTCAATTAATACTCACACTATATATTTTAGCAGATAATTTATTCTTGCACATCGTACTTTAGTGCAAATAAAAGAGTAAAATGCCAAGTAAATTGAGTTTTACTTGGCATTTTAGGTATTTATATTTTAGAAGTTAAAAATATTAAACCAATTTATAATCAGAAACCGCTAAGACAAAAAGCAATAACTTCATCAGCAGATTTGTCTTCACGTTCCTCAGTCATTATAGTAAATATGCTACCATCTTTCATTTTTGCACTAGCGCAGAACCATGGATATGATGTTCCAAATAAATCTGCATCATCTGCTTCACCGATATATGCTCCGTCTTTATTCCAAAGGACAACTGTACGCATATTTCCGTCAAATCCGATAAATCCGTTAGAAGTTGAAGTTACAAAAGTAATGCTGCCTAATCCTTCACCATCAGCATCTGCTAGTGTTTTTTGAAGCTTACCATCTTTGTCATATACAAAAACTTTGTGGCCACTATCATCAGCTGCTGAACCACAAGCATAAATATATTTATCATCTATGAATATATAGCTAATGCTATCAACACCTTCTAATGGAAGTGCTGCTGAAGTAAGTGCTCCGTCAGATATTGTTATTTTCTCACATTCAGAACCTGTAAACCAGCTAATACCCCATTTTCCGGAAGGATCCATAGTTACATACTTAGTTCCATCATATGATGCAGTTTGAACACCGTCTTTAAGAGATATTAATGGATTGATATGTGCAGATAGCCAAATAGAACCATCTTCTGTTGCTTGTATGTAATCGTATTCATCTTCGAGTTCTATTTTTTTATCGAAAGTAAGCTTTTTGCCATCATATGAATACTGATTTAATACGCCGTCATTGAGCATATAAACTTTGTCACCAACTACATCTACGTTGTGTTTAAAAGTTTCTGATGTTATTATGCTTTCATCAGCTGCAATCCATTTAGTATTAAGCTTATGAGTTCCTACAAGTGTTTCTTTGTCTTCTGTGCTAAATGGAGTTCCATCCCAGTACCAAGGACCGTCTACATTTCCGGTATCTGTTAAATTGATAGTAAGTCCTGAAAGTAATTCATTTATACGTGCGTCTTCTTTATCTCCGATAATCTCAATAAACACTGTAGCACCGGCACCCTCTACACGGTTGAAATATCTAATGCAAGGATCTCCCCAATAGTTACCCTCTTGCATCAAACAATCAACGCCGCCAACTTTAGTAAATTCATATGCATTATTTACTTTATATTCATATTGGTCAAAACCATAACTATTCAAGTAACCTCTGAAAGTATATGGGTCATCAATAGAAACACGAATCTCTGCGTTTATTATGTACGACTCTTCGTCTTCCGGATCAGGAATAGTTAAGATAATTTTTGATTGTTCCTCACCATCTTCAAAATCATCTTCTGCATAAGTCCAAACAGATGAATCATAATTTAATGTCCATAATTTTGTCTCGATAGTACTTGATCCTTCTGCAACACCCGATGCATCCTTAGAGGAAGTTACTTTACTTTCATTTTTGCTGTTAACTTCTTTATCGTCACCACAAGCTGCTAATGATAGGATCATAGCAGTTGCCATTAATAATGCTAATATTTTTTTCATATTAATTTACTCCTTCATTAAAAATATTAAAACTTAATTCTTATTTTTCTAGTGTAGCTACATCAACCGATAGGGTATCTGTCTCGTCACCTAACAGATCAGAAAATTCCAACACAACAGGAGTTGTTAGGTCGTTAAGCATATAGGTCATTGTAACTTCTTTTGTTTCACCTGGATTTACTTCTTCACTTAAGCCATCATCTAACATATCGTAGGAATCTTCGCTTACAAATACCGGAGCATACTCTAACTCAGCGTCGCCTTGCTTTACAGTGTAATAAAATGACCACTCAAAAGACTCTGCTTCCTTGCTATTGTTTGTGTACTGATAGGTAATAGCGATACAATCATTACCATCGTAATCCTGTACAATTTTGCTACCGGTGTGGAGTGCCTGATAATCTCCAATTGTTACTAGGTTCGGATCGCCTGAATCTTTTTCTCCGCCACATGCAGCAAGCGGAAAGATCATAAGGAATGTTAGGATTAGTGCTAAAATTTTGTTTTTCTTCATTTAGGTTTCCCCCTTAAAAAATTTTTATCTTAAGGAGGGTGACAATAAATAAATTTTTTATCACCCTCGCTTTAAGGTGTAGTTACTTTTTGTCAAAAGAACTTATTAGTTTTGCGATGTATTTTTGGATTAAAACAACATCTTCCATCGTAGTTTTTTCGTCATAATTTACATCAGCCACTAATTTTTCACTATCATTTAATTCGAGAAGCTTTGCTATCGCTTTTTGAAGCATTACAACGTCTTCCATTGTTATTTTTTCATCACCGTTTACATCGCCACGTAGCACTTCTGTTGTTGCCTCGGAACACTCAAATGTTTTAGAAATAATAGCTTCTGTTCCGTTTGTGCTTTCAGTAGTAACTTCTTGTCCGTTTAATGAGAAATGTGTTTTTTCCGTAAACAGATAACCGTTTGTAGCTGTAAATTTAATACACACATTATATGTTTTTCCGGATTCAAATGTGTCAAGACCTGTTAGAGGAGTCTCATCTTGACCTTCTACACACCAATATTCAATAGATGCTATATAATTTTCATCCTTCGGCACGTTTATACTCATATCAGGAGTAGAATCAGCCACCGGAGTGGTAATTGTCGCTTGCGCTAATGAAATGGTGTTATTAGAAACTATAACATTACAGCTTCCTTCTTTTCCGCTGTCTGTGTGTGTTACAGTAATAACAACAGAACCCTCGCTAACAGCTGTTACTTTACCATTTTCGTCTACTGTTGCGATTGTTTCATCACTGCTTTTCCAGGCGAAGTTTGTGTTACCTTCAGCGTTAGCAGGGAAAAGTGTAGCAGTAAGCTCAGCAGAACCACCAGGAATTAAGCCGAGTGTTTCAGGTGATACTGTAACGCCTTCAACTAAAACTGTTCCAACAGGATATACAGTAACCGTATAGCTTGTCATTTGAGTTTTGGAGCTGTCTGACTTTCTAACTGCAAATAGATAAACATTTCTATACAAATCACTTGCATCTTCCGGTATTTCAGCCTTAGCTGTTACTAAACCGGTAGCCGGATCAACCTTTAAATATTCATTTTCTTCTCCGAAAGTCGGGGTTCCCCATGATGTAGTTGGAGCCTGTGAACATACTTGCCAAATCAAATCAAATTGTTCAGCTTCTTCGGCTGTTAATTCAGCACTTTGAGCATCATAATTTGGCATTGCGCTGTCTCCAACAGTTAAAAATAATCCAAGGATATTTTGCTCCAACTTTGGCTTAAGCATACTTACAGGAAGCTTTTCCGGGTCATATACAACCACTTGCCATGTGCCATAATTCATTGCTACATCATTATAATATGCACCAAATGTTATCGCACCGGTTGTATCTCCTGCTGTTATTGTAATACTTTCCGGTAACGGTGAGCCTGAAACGATTTCATCTGTTACTGAAAGTGTAATTAAAGAAGATGTATAAGGTGTTTTAAATTTAAAATTACTCCATTTATCAGCATCAAATGGGTTTTTATTGATATTTATTGTTACACTTTCATTCTTAGGAACATGAATTACATTATGTGGTCCATAAGAGGTATATCCTTCTAATTCTATATTGCTTAAATAATTAGAATCATTTAGATAAAGAATGTTGCGAGCAACATAGAAAGAATCAGTTGACTCTGTTGGTTTAATTCTCGTATATACATAAACAAGAGCTTTAGCAGGCAAATCACTAACAGTATTTGTATCCTCCGGAATAGTATCAGATGTCCAATCTATCAATCTTCCATCAGTTTCTTCTGTTAAACGGTAAACATATTCTTGGTCATCTTGACGATTAACAAGCTCAAATGAAGTTGAACCTATTGAGCTAAGTCTCGGAATAACAGGATCTGCGGTATTTAATTTTTTGCCTACAGTTTTAGCTTCGCTAACAATTTCACCGACATAACCATCAGCAGAAATAACAAGACGAATTTGCTTTCCTACGTCATCAGCAGTAGGAGTATAATTCTTTTTGGTTGCATCAGTTATATCATTCCATGTGCTTCCGTCTTCGCTTATTTGCCACTGATAACGGACTTTATCTTCATCAATTGTGCTAACATCTCCAATAAGTGCCACAGAGATTGCTGTATCACAACGTATTGCAGATGTGAATGTAATGCCGCCTGTAAGCATTACTGCTTCCTTTGCAGTAAAAGGAAGATCAACAAAATATGTATCCATACCGTTTGTACCCTCTGCAGGTGGAGTTACAATAAACTTATGCGGTGTATTATCTGTTGAATCTAAATAAGCAACTGTGTTTTCGTCAATTTTATAAGGTTCCTTTGGTTCAACATAAACTCTGCAATGGTAAATGCCTTTTGTAAAGGTTGATGATTCACTCATAGGCGGATAATATACACTATTTGTTTTTATTCCGGGTCCAAACCATTCAACTTTTGAAATTGAATATGATGAGTCTCCTGCATCAGCAGTATAATCAGGTGTCTGTCCGTAAAGCGGAGCATCAATTCCGCTTATAACTGCTTGCTTTAAAGGTTCACGCTCAATGAAGTTAAACATAAACTCTTGAGAATAGATAGATTTATTTCCAGCGGATACTTTGCAGCGGAAAGGAACTGATGCAAATGAATTATTTTGTCCTGCCCACCCAATGCAACTTTGAAATTGAAAATGAGGGGTCTTTGTTCCTTTATAAGCATGGTTATCTTCAAGGTCAATCCACTTCGAACCTTTGGCTTGCCATTGATAGGTTAGATTTATTCCGGTTACCTCAATTTCGACTCCGGCTGCCGATCCTTCATAAGCTGTAAGTACAGAATCTACAACTTTTACTACAGGCTCATCATCAGCAAACGCTATAGTAGAAGAAAATAGTCCTAATACCATAATTAAACAAAGTGTAATACTTAATGATATATGTACTACTTTTTTCATAAATTTTAGCCTCCATTATTCTAATATAAGTTCCAATAATTATAACTTTAATCTGTTATGTTAAGTCATAACAGCACCTCCCTAATATTAAATATATAAATATTATAAAATACTTTTCTAATTTTAACATCGTACTTTAGTGCAAATTTTTGAAATATTTTAAAAATAAATCTATATTTTCTTTATTTAAGTATCAATTTATGTTTGACGAAACTTAGTTTTTTTTAAAGTTTGCACTAAAGTACGATGTGAAATTATAAATAACTTGATACAAT
>JAEDHT010000067.1 GCA_016296885.1 Clostridiaceae bacterium
TATGCTTTTCATGTATTCCTTTTTTTTCATTTCTTTTTAGCGGTCTTTCTCTTGCCCTTAGCATATTTGCATTGTATAACAAAAAAACAAACAACATTTTTGCCTGGGCCGGTATCATATGTTCCGGAATTGCACTATTAATAGGAATACTTGCGGTATTACTTTTTATCTGCTCTGTTATTTCCTCTAAACTCTTTTTCTATATGAGCATGCTCTTTAACATTAACTAATTCTTGACCTTCAAAGTCCATTTCTACAATGTATGGCATCCAATCAATAATACGCAAAAAATCATTACAACCAAATTCCGGTTTATAATAATTCATAATTGAGCTTAACGCCGTACCATGTGTGCCAATAACTATATTTTTCCCCTGGTTGTTTTCCAATATTTCTTTAAGCGCTTCAACATTACGGCGTTGAACCATTCCAATTGATTCTCCGCCCTCTTCGTGATATTCATGGTCTTCCCATCTTTTTTGAAACATTCCATGATTATTTCCATCAGTGCCCTTTTCACGCTCTCTCAAACGCTCATCTGTTTGAATTTCCATATGATAATATTCTGCAGTTTGTTTAATTGTATCCATACTCCGTTTATAAGGACTACAATAGAACACATCAATTTCTTTATCCTTCAACGTCTCAATAACAATTGCTGCATCCTTAACCCCCTCGTCTGTAAGAGGTCTTGTTCTATCATCGTTATGGGCATGTTGTGGTTGTGCGTGCCTTACAAAAAATACCTTAGTCACAATACCTTCCTCCTCAGCATATACACATTTCTAACAATAATATCATTAGTGGTGCCACATACAGCCAATTATCGTTTATACGCGATTGCATCAATCTGGAAACGGATTCCTTCTCTTATAAAATCCGAAGTGAGTGCCTTTCTCACTGGATATTTCCCATTGAAATGCTTTTTGATGATATCCGAAAGATAATTTAGGTCATTTATATCTCTAAACAAACAATCCATCTTTACAACCGAATCTAATCCAAGTCCAACCATAGAAAGTCTGTTTTCTAATGTAGTAAATGCCCCCTCAATCTGCTCCTCTATTGATTGCCCTTCATTTCCCATACAATAGCCAACAAAAACATAATCTCCGGCCTCAATAATGGTTGAATCAGCCCAAAACTCATCTACTTCAACTCGTTTAATTTCACTCATTTTCATCTCTCCTTGTCATAATATTGTAGTAATTCAGAATGCAAGTTTAATTATCCATTTTATCAAATTGGAATTTGTTGTACTCTAAATATTCTTTCTAAACAAATTATTCGATTCGCTTCCTCAAATCCCATAGCCATATGAAATTTCAAGCTGTCAATATTGTCCAATTCACAGTCACTGGCAAATTCAGAGCACTTCTTTTCTTTTGCCCATCTCTCGCACTCCTTGAGTAGTTCTTTTGCATATCCGTTATGTCTATATGTTTCAACAATAAAGCTTCACTTTTTACCGCAACTTTTATCATATAATTATCCTCGTCAATATCAATTTAACACTTCATTATTCTATGCTTTTACATAATAACTTCTTGTAACTCCCTCTCTTACAAAATTATTTTTTTCATAAAAATGTTGTGCAACTTTGTTTGAGAGTGCCGTATCCGTATCAAATTTCGTTATCCCCCTGCCAAATAGGTCAGCCTTTAGAGCTGACATACATTCTGAACCAATCCCATTCCCACACATGTCTTCATTTATGAATATCCACCGCAAATATGCTATATTTTCCTGTTCAAGAAAGTGTATCTCGCAGCCACCCACTATGTCTTTTTCAAGGATAAAGTCACCATACTGCTGTCTTCCTAAAGTTTCATCATGCCACTTTATATTGATTGCTGTACTTCTTGTATTATGTAATGTGGAAGAATAAAACACATTTTCATGTTCTATCGCAAAACCATTCTGTTCCAACAAATTATGAATATATCCAAATCCCTCAAACAGCTTGCCATGTCGCGCGTAGCAGGACATACCAAAGTAATGAAAAAATGCATATATTATGCCTGTAGTATTTAAAAGGACTTTTACAGCTTCGTTCAATAGTTTAATGCCAACTTCCTTTTGTCTTTCGTCAAAATAGAAATTGCGAATCACCGAATAAAAAACTGTATCAGAAATCTCTCCGTTTTCGTCAAATCCAAAAGCGGTCCTGCCATATTGGATAAATCCTACTAATTTATGATCAAGATATGCCCCTATGGTTGTCA
>JAEDHT010000046.1 GCA_016296885.1 Clostridiaceae bacterium
CTGCCAAATTGGAACTTGCTCTACCAAATCCATTACGAAATTTGGAGTAGAAACAAAGGCTAAGTAGGTGTTGATTAATTTTGCATTATCTGATATAATTCTATAGATAATGAGGAAAAAGGAGGATAATATGTCCTTTCCAAAAGAAAAAATAAGAAATTTTAGTATAATTGCTCATATAGACCATGGTAAATCCACATTGGCAGACAGGATCTTGGAGCATACTCAGTCGGTTGCACTTCGAGATATGGAAGATCAATTGCTGGATAATATGGACCTTGAGCGAGAAAGAGGAATCACCATAAAAGCCCATGCAGTTACACTGCAATATAAGGCTGACGATGGTGAAGAATATGTCTTTAATCTGATAGACACACCTGGCCATGTAGACTTTAACTATGAGGTGTCACGTTCTCTTGCCGCCTGCGAGGGTGCAGTGCTTATAGTGGATGCTTCTCAGGGTATAGAGGCGCAAACATTAGCAAACACATACTTGGCAATTGATGGCGGACTAGAGATAGTGCCTGTTATCAATAAGATTGACCTGCCGAGTGCCGATACAGATCGTGTGAAAAAAGAGATCGAAGATGTTATTGGACTTCCTGCTGATGATGCACCATTGATATCTGCTAAGATGGGTATCAATATCAAAGATGTTCTCGAAAAAATAGTTAAGGAAGTGCCTGCACCATCAGGTGATGACAGCAAACCTCTAAAGGCACTGATATTTGATAGTTATTACGATAGCTATAAAGGCGTTATAATATATATTAGATTAAAAGAAGGCAGTGTCAAAGTGGGCGATGAAATTATGCTCATGGCGACCGGTGCCAAATTTAACGTAGTAGAGTGCGGATATTTACGTGCAACAGGCTTCGACCCAAGAGGAGAGCTCAATTCAGGCGAGGTAGGCTATATAGCGGCTTCTATCAAGTCGGTGAGAGATGCTCAGGTGGGCGACACTGTTACTACAACTGACAATCCCGCATCTGAACCACTTCCTGGATATCGACCTGCGCAACCAATGGTTTTCTGCGGTATTTATCCGGCAGATGGCTCTAAATATCAGGATCTGCGTGACGCACTTGATAAACTAAGATTAAATGATGCCTCATTAAGCTTTGAACCCGAAACCTCAATAGCATTGGGATTCGGATTTAGATGTGGATTTTTGGGGCTTCTTCATATGGAGATTATCCAGGAGCGATTAGAGAGAGAATATAATCTCGATCTTATTACCACAGCGCCAAGCGTTAGCTATAGAATTACTAAGACGGACGGCTCTGTAACAATGATAGATAACCCAACCAACTATCCTGAATCTACAGTGATAATGTCTGCTGAAGAGCCTATGACAAACGCTCATATCTATACGCCTACCGAGTATGTGGGAAATATTATGGAGCTTTGCCAAGATAGACGTGGCATATTTAAAGATATGACATATATAGACGCTGACCGTGTGGATATTCACTATGAATTGCCACTCGCAGAGATAGTTTATGACTTTTTTGATACTCTCAAGGCACGCACAAGAGGTTATGCAAGCTTTGACTATGAGTTAAATGGTTATTCTGAAAGTAAGCTTGTTAAGCTTGATATTATGCTCAATGGCGAGGTTGTGGATGCACTTTCATTTATCATTCATGCCGACAAAGCCTATGGACGTGCAAGAAAAATGGCAGAAAAGCTGAAAGAAAAAATACCAAGACAGCTCTTTGAAGTGCCGATACAAGCTTGCATAGGCGGAAAGATAATCGCCAGAGAGACTGTAAAAGCAATGCGCAAGGATGTGCTTGCAAAGTGCTATGGCGGTGACATAACCCGTAAAAAGAAATTGCTTGAAAAGCAAAAAGAGGGTAAAAAACGTATGCGCCAGCTAGGCACCGTGGAAGTACCACAAGATGCATTTATGGCTGTGCTAAAATTAGACACAGATTGATAAAAATACAAGAAGGGAAGATAAATAATGGGCGTTTTTGAAGAACTAAAAGCAAGAGGAATGATCGCACAGCTTACAAATGAAGAAGCAGTGAGAGATACACTTAATAATAAAAAGGTAAAATTTTATATTGGATTTGACCCAACAGCAGATAGCTTACACGTAGGTCATTTTGTGCAAGTAATGGTTATGGCTCATATGCAAAGAGCAGGCCACACACCAATAGCACTTTTTGGCGGTGGTACAGGTCTTATTGGTGATCCATCCGGCAAGAGCGATATGAGAAAAATGCTTACAAAAGAGGATATCGACCATAATATAGCGTGCTTTAAAAAGCAGATGTCACGCTTGGTGGATTTCTCTGATGGCAAGGCTATCATGGTGAACAATGCAGATTGGCTTACAGATCTCAACTACATCAGCTTTATCCGTGAGGTTGGTGTTCATTTCACAGTAAGCAAGATGCTTGCTGCTGAGTGCTACAAGCAGAGAATGGAGAGAGGCGGTCTCACATTCTTTGAGCTTAACTATATGCTGATGCAAAGCTATGATTTCTATGTGTTAAACAGAGATTATGGCTGTCGATTAGAGCTTGGCGGAGATGACCAGTGGAGCAATATCATTGGTGGCGTAGAGCTTACAAGAAGAATGGCTGTGAAAAAGAGCGAAGAAACAGGCGAGCCTATCCCGGAGAGTGCCGAGATTTTTGGTATGACATTCACTTTGCTTACTACAAGCGAAGGCAAAAAGATGGGTAAAACCGAAAAAGGAGCTGTTTGGCTCGACCCGGAGAAGACCAGCCCATATGAGTTTTATCAATATTGGAGAAATGTGGCAGATGCTGATGTTATCCGTTGCTTGAAGATACTAACATTTGTTCCTGTAGACGAGATAAACGAGCTTGCAAAATTAGAGGGCAGTGAGCTTAACAAGGCAAAGGCTTTGCTGGCATATGAGGTTACAAAGCTCATCCACGGTGAAGAAGAGGCTATCAAGGCTAAAGAAGCTTCTGAGGCTCTATTTGGATCAGGTAAAAATATCGACAATATGCCATGCGCCGAGCTTTCATCAGATGACTTCACTGATGGCGAAATCTCTGTTATAGATGTTCTTGTAAAAGCAAAGCTATGCCCATCTAAAGGCGATGCCAAGAGAGTAGTTCAGCAGGGTGGCGCAGTTGTAAACGATGTCAAGATCGATAACATTGGTGCTAAGATAGCACGTTCTGATTTTGATAAGGACGGCTATGTAATCGTAAAAAAAGGTAAAAAATCCTTTGTAAAGGTTATTGTAAAATAATTTTAAGTTTTTAATTTATAAATACAGCGTCTGTATAATACGATACAAACGCTGTATTTTTTTGTTATGCTGCCGGTGAAAGTGCCTTAGTTTCGAATATCATATTATCTATAAAAATACCATATCCTCGCTCCGGTGAATTAATAAATACGTGTGTTACGGCGCCTATGAGCTTGTTATTTTGGATTATGGGGCTTCCGCTCATTCCATGAACGATACCGCCTGTTTTGCTTAAAAGCTCTTTATCAGTAATTCTTATTACAAAATTTTTACCATTTTCCGCATTTTTTAAATTTATTGATTCTATCTGAACATTATAATATTTAGGAGCACCTGCATCTATAGTGGTGAGAATCTGTGCTTCGCCACAGGCTATCTCATCACTCTTTGCTATTTGCATTTCTACTCCATTGCTAGGTGCTTGATCCATATATCCGAATATACCTGATGTGGTGTTCTTTGCTATAACTCCGCTTTTAATATCGCTCGTGAAGTGCCCCATTAGGCATCCGGCACAGCCTTTTGTGCTTTTTTCAATATCGTCTATGCATATATTTACCGGTGTACCGCTTGTGATAGGCAGAATATCGCCTGTGTCTGCATCACATATGGCGTGACCAAGTGCTGCAAATTGTTTGGTATCCTTATCATAGTAGGTCATTGTGCCTATGCCCGCTGCACTGTCACGCACCCATGCGCCTATTTTGTATCCACTGTTGTCAGGTGAATTTACAGGGGTGATCTCCGTGTGAATTACCTTTCCGTCATGCTCATATTCTATCGGCATTACTTTTCCTTTACTTTCTCTTACAATGCTTATCAGCTCAAAATTACTACTCACACTTCTATCTCCAATAGACTTTATGATGTCACCTTTTTGAATACCGGATTCTTTGGCAGGGCATATCTTGCCGTTTGGTGTTGGTATTTCCTGTAGCTCTACAACCATAACGCCTGAGCAATACATCTTTATTCCTATTGGCGTACCACACACTACGACGTTCTTTGTGTTAGGCTTAGCCACTGGTTGTGCATTGGCACCATGAGCATTTGCGCCATATGATGTCGCAAAAAACAGCATACTCACAGCTAATGTGGAAGTAAGAATTTTTTTTATTTTGCTAATTTTTTCCACCTCCTTATTTTTAAAAATAAGTCTTAAGCTTTTTGTTTTTATCTCACGCTCAAGACTAATTATATTTTTAACTCATTTGCGCAAGATAAAATAGTAATAATTTTTTAAACATAAAGATATAGGATTTTAAAATCAAAAAAAGCTGATAATTGTGTCGGCATTTCAAAAATTTTTATGTATTCCTAAAAGCACTTCATTTTTATGCACAGAATTAAGAAAAACTACTATAATATTGTAAATAAAAAAAATTATATTATTGTTTCTATAATATTGTAAATATAGAAAAAATATATTATTATTGTTTCTACAATATTCGTCAAATGGAGACAGCTATGCAGATAGACAGAATCAGCGCAGACCACACCCAAGGACTCACACAAGCTCAGGTGGACCAAAGGGTGCAGGACAAATTAATAAATTATGATGTTTCGCTTCCTACTAAGAGCATCAAAAAAATAATACTCGAAAACAGCCTTACGCTCTTTAACATACTTAATGTCGCACTGGCAGTAGCCGTGCTTCTTGTTGGCTCTTTCAGAAATGTATTGTTTATGGGCATTGTGCTTTGCAACACAGGTATAGGAATTTTTCAGGAAATCAGGGCGAAAAAAGCTGTGGATAAGCTTTCTATTGTAAAAAAAGCAAAAATCACCGTTATACGTGACGGTTTGGAGCAGGAGATAAACATAAACGACATTGTTTTGGATGATATAATCAGATTTAGAGGTGGCAATCAGATACCATGCGACTGCGTGGTGGTGGATGGCGGTTGTGATGTGAACGAATCTCTCGTCACGGGAGAGAGCAACAATATCAGCAAAAAAGTCGGGGATGAGTTGCTTTCAGGAAGTTATATCGTGAGTGGTAACGTGTATGCACGTGCCGAGAGAATTGCCGAAGATTGCTTTGCTTGCACAATATTTAAAGATTCTAAATATATCAAAAAGCCTAATTCGCAGATAATGAAAACAATTAACAGGATAATACTCACGTTGTCTATAGCTATTATACCCGTTGGTGTGCTTTTGTTTTATTCGCAGTTTAAGATGCAGGGCAATAATATTCACGACACAGTGGTGTCTTGTGTGGCGGCGATAATCGGTATGATTCCTGAGGGTTTGGTGCTTCTGGTCAGCACGGTGCTGGCAGTTAGTGTTATAAGACTTTCTAAAAGAAAAGTGCTTGTGCAGGAGCTTTACTGTATAGAAACGCTGGCGAGAGTAGATGTATTGTGTCTTGATAAGACAGGCACTATCACTGAGGGATCATTGGATCTGGAGCAAATAATCCCGTGCTCAGATGTAAACGAGCAGGAAATAGGCCATATGCTGAGCGACATTGTGAACGGCTTGCAGGATGACAATGCCACAAGCAATGCGATAAAAGAAAAATTTAATTTTGATTTTAGTGGAAACGTGACAGCTAAATGTCCTTTTTCGTCCGAAAGAAAATATAGTGGTATCACAATAGACGGAAAAACCTATATAATGGGAGCCGCCGAATGTGTTCTAACTGATAGCCTGATGGAAGAATACAACACTGCGTGCGACGGAATATTTGAGGGATTGCGCAAGCTTGTGCTTGTGCAGAGCAATCAGCCGATAGTAAACTGTCAGGTGCCTGATGATATAAAGCTTCTTGCTGTAATTATAATCAAAGACAAAATAAGAAAAAATGCGAAAGAAACCCTAAGATATTTCAAAGAACAAGACGTAAAGCTAAAGGTTATATCAGGTGACAATGCAAAAACTGTGTCTACCATTGCAAGAGAGGTTGAGCTTGACGATTGGGATAAATATGTGGATTTGTCTAAGCTAAATGATGATAAGCAGGTGTGTGAGGCTGCCGAAAAATACACAATATTTGGCAGGGTAACACCGGACAAAAAGAGACTTCTCATACAAACCCTTAAGGCAAACGGCCACACAGTGGGTATGACCGGTGATGGCGTGAATGATGTGCCGGCGCTTAAAGAGGCTGATTGCAGTATTGCAATGTCGAGTGGCAGTGATGCCGCCCGAAACACAGCTCAGCTTGTGCTTACAGACAATGATTTTTCTTCTATGCCTCATGTAGTGGCAGAGGGCAGAAGAAGCATAAATAATATTCAGAGGAGTGCTTCGCTCTTTTTGATGAAAACCATTTTTTCATGTCTGCTTGCAATATCGTTTGTATTTTTAAATTATGCTTATCCGTTTCAACCGATACAAATGTCTTTAGTCAGCGCATTTACTATTGGTGTGCCGTCGTTTGTGCTGGCACTTGAACCAAACCACGATAGAATAAAGGGAAGCTTTTTCCTTAATGTTATTTCAAAGGCATTGCCCGGTGCAATTACCGTGGTGCTTGGCGTAATCGTATCATGCTTGCTTGGAGGTTTGTTTGAGCTGAATCCGGAGCAGGTTTCCACTCTGGCAATGACCGTGACAGCTTTCACAGGGCTTATGCTGGTGTATATGGTGTCTAAACCGCTCAATGTTCTCAGAGGTTGTCTGTTAGTGCTGATGTCGATTGCAATTTTTGTTGGTATGACAGCGTTCACCGACTTTTTCGTAGTATCAGAGGTAAACCTTAAGACCGTGGTTATGCAGTTATTTTTGATAGCCTATTCTTATCTGCTTTACACAGCATTTCACAAGCTTGGCATAGAATTTTCTGCATGGAAAGCCAAGAGAAGAGAACAAAGAAAGAGATATAGTCAAAATTAAAAATTTTCCGAGTATGACAAAAAATCATATTCGGAATTTTTTTATGTTTAAAATCATAATATTAATTATTTATGAGGTGATTTTTATGGGAAAGGCCGAAAAAGGAAAAAATATAATAATGCCACGAGATGTTTATTCTGCCGATGAACATAAATCTCCGAAAGGCAAACCGATAATCGAAACACAAGGCAATCGAGAGGTGTGCATAGAGGGTCTGAGTGGTATTCTCGAATATGATGAGCGTGTGATTCGCATAAACAGCTCCGGAATGATAATCAGCTTCACAGGGAGAGGTCTTACTATATCATATCTCACAGACTCCACGCTTTCTATAAAGGGATTTATTCAGAAGATTGAGTTTTTGTGCTGAAGAGGTAGAGTTTAAATATGCTTTATTTGTGGCGATTTATTAAGGGATATGTTTATTTTGAGTGTAATGGCGGATTTGTGGAGAGGTTTATCAACCTGTGTGCATCTCATAAGGTCAATGTGTGGAACCTAAAGGGCCATGACAAGACGATATCGGGATATGTGTCTAAAAAACAGTCGAAGCAGTTGCCTGATTTTGCACAGAGAGTAGGCACAGAGCTACAGTTTGGCGATATGCACGGACTGCCTGCTTTTTTGGAAAATAATAAAGGCAGAGTAGGGCTCTTGATAGGGATTGCGTTGATTCTTGTGATAATCAACATCCTTGGTATGTTCACATGGACTGTGGAGATAAACGGCGTGAATAATTTAAGCGAAGCTAGTCTTTATAGCCAACTGGAAGAGGTAGGTATTCACAGCGGAATGTTCAAGCCTACTATCGACCAATACGATAAGAAACAGTTGGTACTAAAAAATATAGATGGTATAGCATGGGCATCTGTTAATATCAATGGCACTGTGCTCACAGTGGAGATGAGCGAGAGCGAAAAAAAACCAAAAATCGTAGATACACAAGTGCCATGCAATATCAAGGCAAAAACAAGCGGTCAGATAAAGAGAATTGGCACAAAAGCCGGCACGTGTGAGTGTGCTGTGGGTGATGCTGTGGTGAAAGGTCAGGTGCTTATCAGTGGTATCACTGAGGATAAATATGGCGACTTGTCCATCGTTCATGCAGATGGAGCTATTATCGCAGACACAAAATACTGCTTGCAGACAAAGGTGCCGTTAAGCTATGACATTAGCATACCGCAAAGGGCGCAGTATAGCCGAAAAATGGCGGATTTAATGGGTGTAAGGTTTACATATCAGTTTGCATCATCACCCGCAACAAATTATTTTACTAAGAGAAGACACGATAGCTTTTTCTTTGAAAAAAACAGAATTCCGCTGAGCATTACCACAGAAAATCTATACTCCATAACAAACAAAACAGTGAACCTAAGCGAAAAGCAAGCAAAGGCTATTGCGCAAAAGCTGATGATTCTGGAAAAGCTGTTTGCACTAAATGATAAGGAAATCACAAAGGAATCATTTGAATATGAAGTCAAGGATAACTGTATGATACTCAGCGGAAATTATTCGTGCGTAGAAGACATAGGCTATAGCGAAAAAATACAAATTGAGGAGAATACAGAGCTTTTTGATGGTATTCCCGATACAGACACGCAGGATAATTCTTCTGATTCGCAGTAGTTATTGTATATTCTTAAAATACTCAAGGTTTTGGGCTATTCTCTGGTTATCAGGCGAATAGTTCAAGGCCTTTTTGCATGATTTTAGGGCTTCATCGTATTTGCCGATATGATAATAAGCAATGGAAGCAAGGTCGTAAGGTCTGCTACCCCATGCATCAGCTTCACAAATATAAGAAACGGGGCGTTCCTTAATCTTAAGCGCATCTTCCACGCACGCAAGCACACCATACCAATCTGAAAGACGATAGAGCAACGTAGCAAAATCCACATAAGGTTCACGCATATGAGGTGCTTCTGCTATTGCTTTGTGAAACCATCTCTTAGCTTCATTGGTGTTGCCTAGCTGTTCATATGATTTTGCTATAAATCGCATAGACGCACAACGCTCATCTGCCCATGTGGCTGCGGGTAATTCCAAATGCCTTAGCAGAGTGTCTATACACTTGTGCCACTCACCATAAAACATATATTCACGGCCGAGATAGTGCATATTTCTATCATTTGATGGGTCTTCCGATACAGCAAGCTCCAGCAATGGTAGATACTGACTTCGTGGCTTTGAGTCGTCTGCAAAATGGTTAAGTTGCATTCCCTGCACAGTAACAGATTTTCTAGGTGTGTCTCCGTAATATTTAAGCACCTCATGCACAGGGTTTACCCACTTGAAATCACCATATTTGTGTGTTTTTTCAATCATAAACACTGTGCCTTCACTGCCATCGGAATTAAAATTCCATGTGTATCTGTAGCGTGCGCTTGAGGTGTCGGGTTGCCAGGCTGATTCCAGCTTTTTGCGCCAGTTCGGCTCAAACACCTCGTCCAAATCAGTGCAAACGCATATATCGGTATCGGGAGGTATAAGCTCCATAGAGAGATTTCGGGCTATGTCGAATCGCCATGGATTAACGATAGACCGACGCACTATGGCGCCCTCTTGCCTGAGTAGTTCTACAGTGTCATCATCAGAACCTGTATCCAGCACAGCTACATAGTCAGCCTCTTTCATAGAATCCATCCATCTTTTCACAAATTTGCTTTCGTTTTTTGCAATTGCATAAACACAAACTTTCATATGCCGTTCCTTTCTGTATGTATTATTTGCAGGCGACATATCAGAGATAATATGTCACCTGCAAAAATTTATTATGCTATTCTCACTGCTGTAAGAGAACCGGTAAAGCTGTCGGTACCGGTGGATTGAGGAAGATTGATAGTAGTATTACTTGTGTTTACAAGTGCAACTTGTTCACCTGCTGTTAGAGGCACAGTAGCGACACCCGTTATGCTGGTAGATGTGTCTGCGGTTTGTTTAATGTTACCGGAGGTAGCGAGAACCTCACCGGTAGATATCTCTTGCAAACTTGCTACTAATGGTATTTCCTGAGTAGCAACAGTTGGAGCTGCCAGCACATTCCATACAAATAGATAGGTTCCATCGTTGTTAATGGTTATAACACCTGTCTCAGAGTCGTAGGTCATATCATCGCCTACCAAACGTGTATTTGCAAGTGGTATATTTGCGCCGCTTGCAATATCGTTCACTGCAGTTGTCTGATTGTTAAACAAGACACTGTTGAGTGCTGCAGGAGCAGCAGGACCTGCAGGACCGGTAGGACCGGTAGGACCGGTTGGACCTGTAGCACCAATTGGGCCGATGTCACCGGTAGGGCCGGTCGGACCTGTAGCACCAATTGGACCGATGTCACCGGTAGGGCCGGTTGGACCTGTAGCACCGGTTAAACCGATGTCACCGGTAGGGCCGGTTGGACCTGTAGCACCAATTGGACCGATGTCACCTGTAGGGCCGGTCGGACCTGTAGCACCAATTGGACCGATGTCACCGGTAGGGCCGG
>JAEDHT010000068.1 GCA_016296885.1 Clostridiaceae bacterium
ATAGTGAAATATTTCCGAGCCGTCTTCTCTGATATCTGCCATAATTTCTCCCAAATATACTGATACACCATAAAACTACAAATAAAATACCAGTACCATCACATATAAATTACAATTTTTACTTCAATTCCTTCACATATAATTTACTATTCCAATTATTGTAAATGGCATCATATATAAAATAATAATTAATAATCCTGCATCCGCATGATAACCACATATATAAATTCTATCATATCATCCTGCTACGTTTTTTAATTATATTTCATTTATCAGAAATAATCTTATAATATCTTCCACATTTTTATGACAAAATTCCGCGGTTAGGTTTACATAATTACGATTAGGCCTGTAAAAAAAAACAGGGTACCCTACCCAATGTCATTAAGTTAAGATGACGAAATAGGATCTCAGTATTAGAAATAATACTGGGGTCTTTTTATTTTTTCAAAAAACAGTTGACACAGATTCAAATATGTGCGGCCGCTTTCGCTATTGAATGATAATGATGTAGCGAAAGCGGCCCTTGTAATTAAGAAAAACTTGATTGCAAGGAGGTCACGTATGAAACCAAACTCTATTAAAAAACTTTTATTTTCGGAAATCAAATCTGTATCTAGCCGATTTGCTGATTTCTGTATGTCTGCAGGAAAAGATTTTACTAGAAATCGCAAAATCTCATTTGAAACTGTTCTCAAGACTATTATAGGTATGGAATCTAGTAGTCTTACAAATGAACTTATTGATGCTTTTGGAATAAGCCCAGATATGCCATCTGCATCAGCCTTTATCCAACAACGTAACAAGGTTAAAGCAGAAGCTTTTAAGGCTGTTTTTGATGGCTTTACGTCTAATCTCATTAACGAAAAAAGTGATATCCTGCGTATCCTAGCAGTCGATGGATCAGATATTCAAATTGCTACAAATCCAGATGATCTATCTTCATATCACCCAGGTACAAATGGACAAAAACCTTATAATCTACTTCACCTTAATGCGCTGTTTGATTTGAAGCACAAAATATATACAGATGCTGTGATTCAAGGACGCATGGATTGGAATGAGCATAATGCATTACAAGAAATGATTGACAGGTCAAACATTAGAAAAGCTTTAGTGATAGCAGATCGTGGCTATGAATCGTACAATAACATGGCCCATATACAAGAAAAAGGATGGTATTTTCTGATTAGAATTAAAGATGGTAAAACAGGCATAAAAGAAGGTCTGACACTTCCTAATAATGATGAGTTTGATGTGAAAATTTCTCTTAAAATCACACGTAGACAAACTAAAGAAACAAAAGAATTATTTATGGATAAAAATCACTATCGATTTTTGCCAAGCAATGTAACATTTGATTATCTGCCCTTAAAATCCAAAAAACATGACCCAATACAGTTTTACACGCTTAATTTTAGGATTGTTAGGTTTAAGGTTACTGATGATTTGTATGAAACTGTGCTTACAAACCTAGATGCAGATTCATATTCATCAGGAAAACTTAAAGAACTGTATGCTTCACGTTGGGGCATTGAAACATCTTTTCGAGACTTGAAATATACGATTGGAATGCTTGATTTCCATTCAAAAAAGGTGATGTGCATTCATCAAGAAATCTATTCACATCTGATAATGTATAACTTTGCTGAAATGATTACCTCGCACGTAGTCATTGAAAAGAAACAAAGGAAATACACTTATAAAGCCAATTTCACCGTTGCGGCACATATGAGTAGATTATTCTATCAAGGAAAAACAACATCACCTAATTTAGAAACCATTATATCGCAAAATATAATACCTGTAAGACCTGATAGGCATCGCGAGCGAAAACTAACAGCAAAAATCTTTCATGGTTTCTTATATAGAGTAGCATAATTTCAACACAATAGAATAATTATTTTGAGACAGATGAGAATCTGTCTTATTTGAGTACCATAAAAAGAGAAAAGCAGGAAAGCATTTAAGCCTTCCTGCTAATTTCCATTTAGTCCGCCTCTTTCACAATGTTAACTTAATGACATTGCTCATATGAGGTGCTTTTATTTTGCTCTAAATTTATCTTGTCTTAATCGCAATTC